>NZ_JBQCDF010000036.1:0-39698 GCF_051961495.1 Cytophaga sp.
ATGATTATGATTCAAAGCCTTAAAATCCCACAAGGATACAAATTATCCCGTAATAAAACTACAAGATTTCTTCAGTTTTTTATTAACAAAATATCAAACAATTAAAAATCAATATATTAATAAATATAAATCACTATTTAATATCATCATTTTACCATTATATTACCACATTTAACACAAGACAATTCTATATTTTAGTCTATTAATTATCTTAAAAGTAATAATTTCGAACAGGTAAATTCAAATAATTAGATTGATTTTACCTGTATGTTTGCAGGCATTTTTGACATAATTTTCACTTGAAAATATCCAAAAAAGAACCTGAAAAACACACTTGCTTTTTGATACAACCAAACACCCATTTTCTTTATAAAAATGTATATTAAACAATATGAAATAATTTAGCTACAATATTTTATATTCTAACAATCGCTACGTATTTTTAAGAGTTAAACATTTTATCAATCTAATTATAAAATATATTATACAAACATGTCGAAGGAAGCGGAAATAATATTAGACGGTAAAAGCTATAAGTTCCCAGTTATAGAAGGATCGGAAGGAGAGAAAGCAATTGATATTGCCAAATTGAGGGATTTGACCGGGTATGTAACTCTTGACACTGGTTATAAAAATACCGGCGCTACTAAAAGTGCTATTACTTTTCTTGATGGTGAACAAGGAATTTTAAGATATAGAGGTTATCCGATTGAACAACTTGCATCTAAAGCTACATTCCTTGAAGTTTCATATTTACTTATTTACGGAGAACTTCCTACAGTTGCTCAGTTAGACAGTTTCAAAGAGCGCATACAGAAGCATAGAAATCTTCATGAAGATATTAAAAAGCTTTTTGATGGTTTCCCTTCTTCTGCCCATCCCATGGGCGTTTTATCATCAGCCGTAAGTTCTTTAACAGCTTATTACCCGGGTTCCATTGATCCTAATGCGAACGATGAAGAAGTTGACCTTACAATTGCAAGATTGATGGCAAAGCTTCCTACTATTGCTGCCTGGTCATACAGAAATTCAAAAGGACAACCGTTAATGTATCCTAAAGCAAAATTAGGTTACGGAGAAAATTTCCTATACATGATGTTTGGTCAACCAAACGAAGATTTTGAAGTTGATCCTGTTGTTATTGAAGCGTTAAATACATTATTTATTCTCCATGCTGACCACGAACAAAACTGTTCTACTTCTACTGTAAGAATTGTTGGTTCGGCGCATGCAAGTTTATACTCTTCAATTGCTGCTGGTATCAATGCATTATGGGGTCCGCTTCATGGTGGCGCAAACCAGGAAGTAATTGAAATGCTTGAAGAGATCAAAGCTTCTGGTATTTCAACAAAAGATTATATAGCAAAAGTTAAGACGAAAGAAGTTCGTTTAATGGGCTTTGGACACAGAGTTTATAAAAACTTCGATCCTCGTGCAAAAATCATTAAAAAAGCTTGCGACGATATCTTAAACAAACTTGGTGTTAAAGATCCGGCGCTTGAAATTGCTAAAGAATTAGAACAGGCAGCATTGAGCGATCCATACTTTGTTGATCGTAAGCTTTATCCAAACGTTGATTTCTATTCAGGTATCATTTATAAAGCGTTAGGTCTACGCAGCGATTTATTTACAGTAATGTTTGCGATTGGTCGTCTTCCAGGCTGGATTGCTCAGTGGAAAGAAATGAGAGACGCTAAAGAACCTATCGGTAGACCAAGACAAATTTACACTGGTTATACTGAAAGAGACTACGTAAGTATCGAAAACAGAAAATAGTATATTAGTTTCTAGACTCTAGTTACTAGGTATTAGACTAAATAGAAAAGGGTTTTAGATAAATATCTAAAACCCTTTTCTATTGTCTGGCAACTTGCAACTCCTAGAAATTGAGAAGCTATCTTTTAATTTTTTCAAGACGATCATTCAGGCTTTTTAAGGCATCCATAAATTCTTCACGAACTCTTTTTGCATATGGATTTTCCAATTCGATCGTTAAAAATAATTCCATTGAATCACCACCCAGATTTCGTTTAATATCCAGTAAATATTGATAAGCCGGTGTTTTTTGTTCAACATCGGGAATATCCATTTCATTGATAGACCGACCAATAAAATGTGTAAGAGCCTGTACATAGGCCATTTGCTTATCGTGAGTATCGGGAGTACGTTCCAATACATTCAATTGAAGTACCTGACTTAAAAAGTGAATAATGGATCTGGTTCTTTTTGATCGTACAGGGCAAACAACCATATTCAAGCCTTTAACACCATGCTTACCACTTTGAGGACCAAACAAAGGGTGTGTTCCAAGAATATCAACACTCGCAGGCAAATGTTTCAGCATTAAGTCTATCGGCTTCACTTTTACTGAAGACACATCAACCACTAAGGCATCTGCCTTTAAATGCTCTTTTATATCAATCAATAAAGGCTCCAGAAACTGAACAGGAACAGCAAGAATAACGATATCTTTAGAAGCAGTTTCTTTAAGAGTCCCCCACTCAACTTTGTTCTCCGAAGCAACATGTGAAAGATCTGTAAGATCGTGCACCGTGATAGAGATATACGGTTGCAGGTATTTCACCATAAATTGTCCGAATCCCCCAAAACCTATAATACCAAGAGTCCGCATATTCTTTAATTAATGTAAATGGGTATTACGTAATACTGGTGAAAAGTGCTAGTTTTTATCACTTTATTTTTTTTTAAATTAAGTCCGCATACAAATATCATTCGACTTCAGATAGGCTTTCAATTCAGGAATCGAAATCTCTTTAAAATGAAATATACTTGCAGCTAATGCTGCGTCGGCCTTACCTTTTGTAAATACATCTGTAAAATGCTCCATATTACCGGCACCGCCTGAAGCAATGACAGGAATTGAAACAGTAGATGAGATATGAGCGGTTAATTCATTTGCAAAACCAGCCTTTGTTCCGTCATGATCCATTGAAGTCAATAACAGTTCGCCTGCTCCACGTTCCTGCATTTCTTTAGCCCATACAATGGTATCAATATCTGTTGGTTTGGTACCACCATGTGAATGCACCAGATTTTTACCGTTTACATTTCTTGTATCAATAGCAACAACAATGCATTGGTTACCGAATTCTTTTGAAAGCTGATCAATCAATACGGGATTTTTAATGGCCGACGAATTTACAGATACTTTATCTGCACCTGCATTTAAACAGGCAGAAACATCTTCGATAGAACCAATACCTCCGCCGATAGTAAAAGGAATATTGATATTCTGAGCAACGCGCTTCACTAACTCTACCAGCGTTTTTCTCTTTTCAAGAGTTGCCGTAATATCCAGGAATACCAGTTCATCTGCGCCCTGTTGTGAATACAGTGCACCTAATTCAACAGGGTCTCCTGCATCTCTTAAGTTTAAAAAATTAACTCCTTTTACTGTCTTCCCGTCCTTAACGTCGAGGCAGGGTATGATGCGTTTCGTAAGCACGTGCTATGTATTAAGTTTTTAATTAATAAGTTTTAAGAAGCCTCCTTATTATGCGTTGAATTGAGCCAATTGCTGCAGCGTTATTTTGCCTTCGTAGAAAGCTTTGCCAACGATAACACCATAAATACCCATATCATTCAACTTTTCTATATCAGCAAATTCAGCTACTCCACCGCTGGCGATCCAGTTGATCTGAGAAAACTCATCTCCTAGTTTTTTATACAAATCAAATGAAGGCCCTTGAAGCAATCCGTCTTTAGCAACATCAGTACAGATCGAATAGCTTATTCCATATGGTATAAACTGATTCATCAATTGCTGAATGCTCAGATCTGAAGTTTCCTGCCAGCCATGAACAGCAATCATCCCCGCCTTTGTATCTGCACCAAGAATGATTTTCTCTTTACCGAATTGAGTCAGCCAATGCTTTACCTTCTCAGGGTCTTTCACTGCGATACTCCCAGCCGTGATCTGTTTCGCACCAGAGTTAAATGCGATTTGCAAATCTTCATCTGACTGTAGTCCGCCGCCAAAATCAATTGACAGTTTTGTTGCTCCGGAAATATTTTCGAGCACTTTATAATTAACAATCTTCTTTTGTTTAGCGCCGTCCAGATCTACCAAATGCAAACGTTCAATACCTGCATTTTCAAACATTTTTGCAACCTCAACCGGGTTGGAGTGATATTCTTTTTTCTGGTTGTAATCACCTTGTGTTAACCTTACACACTTGCCGTCTATTATGTCTATTGCAGGTATTATCTGTATCATGTTATGCGAAAAGCGAAAAGCTGAACGCTGAACGCTTGTTTAATATATATTATAATTCAATAAAGTTTCTAAGAATCTGCTCTCCTACGTCGCTGCTTTTCTCGGGGTGAAACTGTACTGCATAGAAATTATCTTTCTGCAATGCACAGGCATAAGGCAGAATATAATCTGTTGTAGCGATTTGGAAAGGATTCGTTTCTACATAATAACTATGTACAAAATACACATAACTATCTTCGCTCACACCTTTAAACAAGGGACTTTTCAAATCTCTGATCGTATTCCAGCCAATATGAGGTACTTTACCCAACGGGGGGAACTTCTTTACTTTTGCCGGTATTACACCCAGGCAATCGGTATTATTTTCTTCTGAATGCTCACACAACAATTGCTGTCCGATACAAATTCCAAATACCGGCTGCTTTAGATCCTTAATGACTTTATCCAAACCCCGTGCCCGCAGATATTGCATCGCATTAGAAGCTTCTCCTTGTCCGGGAAAAAGAACCTTGTCAGCAGACTTCAATTCTTCAACATCATCAGTCAATATTGGTTCTATGCCCAACCGATTCAGTGCATAAATGACTGATTGAATATTGCCGGCATTATATTTTACTATGGCTAATTTCATTTTTAAGTAATAAATTTTAAGCAATAGTTTTAAGACTTACCATCTTTTATTACTACTTACATAATTAGTTCTACAGCACTCCTTTTGTACTCGGAATACGTGTATTGGCAGGGTCTTTCCGAATGGCTGCCTTAATAGCCTTGGCTAATGCTTTAAAGGTAGCTTCGATCTTATGATGCTCGTTATCGCCTTCCACACGGATATTCAGGTTACATTTTGCCGTATCACAGAATGATTTAAAGAAATGATAGAACATCTCTGTCGGCATATCTCCGATCTTTTCTCTTTTATATTCTGCATCCCATACCAGCCAGCTTCTTCCGGAGAAGTCAATCGCTACCTGAGCCAAAGCCTCATCCATGGGTAATAGGAAACCATACCGATCAATACCTCTTTTCGTTCCCAATGCCAGTAAAAATGCCTCACCCAGAGCAAGAGCCGTATCTTCTATTGTATGGTGTTCGTCAATATGCAGATCACCTTTAACATCAATAGACAAGTCAATTCCTGAATGTTTACATAACTGATCAAGCATGTGATCGAAGAAACCAAGACCGGTGTTCATTACACCTTTGCCTTCACCATCCAGATCCAGATAAATATTAATATCAGTTTCATTGGTCTTTCTGTTCACGCGCGCTATGCGTTCAGATTTAACCAGAAACTTGTAGATTTCCATCCAATCGTCTGTTGCCAGTGCATACTTCAATTCTCCCAATCCCCAGTCAGCTGCTTTTGTTGAAGGGGTAATGTAAATAGCTTTTGTTCCCAGATTCTTTGCCAACTGTACATCTGTAACACGGTCACCGATCACAAAACTGTTCTCCAGATCATAATTACCATTCATGTATTCAGTAAGCATACCAATACCCGGCTTACGGGTTGGCAGGTTATCTTTCGGGAAAGATCTGTCAATATGAATGCGCTTGAATACGATACCTTCACCTTCCAGCGTCTTCAACATTTTATTCTGAGCCGGCCAGAATGTTTCTTCAGGAAATGAATTGGTACCCAGACCATCCTGGTTAGTAACCATAACCAATTCATAATCGGTTTCAATAGCTATTTTAGAAAGAGCAGTTAATACTCTTGGCAGGAATTCTAATTTTTCAAGCGAATCAATCTGTTCATCTGCAGGCTCTGCAATGATGGTTCCATCCCGATCAATAAATAATGCTTTCTTTTTCATATCTATAAATTTTCAAATGGAATTAATATTTTTTCAGTACCTCCAGCAGCCTTTTATTTTCTTCTTCAGTACCTACGGTAATTCTGATACAACCTTCACAAAGTATAATCTTTGAACGATCTCTGGTAATAACCACATGATCTACCAGGTAATCATAAACCTTTTTTCCATCAGGTGTACGCATAAGAATAAAATTCGCATCCGACGGATATAACTCTAAACAAATTGGAAGTTTACTTAATTCAGCGCGCAACCAATCCCGTTGAACAAGAATCTTACGCACCATCTCATCTTTCAGTGCGTTATTCTGTAAAGCTTCCAGCGCAGCCTCCTGTGTTAACAGGTTGATATTGTATGGAGGTTTGATTTTATTCAGGACAGAGACGATTTCTTTAGAAGCGTATGCGGTACCTATACGCAAAGCTGCCATTCCCCATGCTTTGGAGAATGTTTGAAGTACAACCAGATTCGGATACTGATTCAACAATGGAACAAAACCTGCAAAATCAGCAAAATCAATATAAGCTTCATCAACCACTACAATCCCATTAAAAGATGATAAAACAGTTTTCACTTTATCTATACTCATCAGATTACCGGTCGGATTATTAGGTGAGCAAATAAAGATGATCTTTGTTGATGGCTTAACCGCTGCCAGGATCGCAACGGGATCTAAATCGAATGATCTGGTCAAAGGAACAGAAATAATTTCGACATCATTTATACCGGCACTAACTTCATACATGCCGTATGTTGGCGGCAGGATCAAGATACTATCTTTAGCGGGCTGACATGTTGCACGAATCAGCAAATCAATAGGTTCATCGCTTCCATTTCCTAAGAATATATTTTCAGGGGCAACATGTTTCAGTTTTGCCAGGGCCTCCTTCACATCTCTTTGCAAAGGATCCGGATATCTGTTAACTTTTTTGTCAATTGCGGACCCGTATGGATTTTCATTGGCATCTAAAAAGGTACCTTCAGTGCCTTTATACTCATCCCGAGCCGATGAATACGGCTTCGCTTTTTTTATATTTTCCCGTAAAATTGAATCTAATGAAAATGCCATTCTTTGATAAATCTAATAAACCGTAAAACTACGAAATTTATAGATTGCAGACACTCTGAAGGGGAAATGAAATTGCCTTTTATATAAAAAAAATCAAATTTTTAACTATATTTGTATATAGTCTTTAAATTGCAACCCAAGTAAAAAAGCCATGAAAGTTCGAAATAACTGGCAAATTGAGTGCCATCACTCACCTGAAACCATAGACCGTATATTATTACCTATCCGTAAAAGAGGTTTAGCGGTTATTAGCTTGAATTATAAGCAAGCAGACAATCTTGATGCAACCTGCACGATTGAATTTGAAACAGAAGAAAACGATGTTGAACGTGTGTACAAAAATATGCTCCGCATTCAGGATATTAAATCAGTCAATAAACTTGGTTAATTTTACAATCCCTAAACATAAAAGACTGTACCGATAGTTATCCGTACAGTCTTTTATGTTTAGGGTACTTTTATTTCCGAATACAATATGGCTTCTAAATCAAAACGAATCATTCTTATAGCTGGATCAGCTGTCTGCATTTTAGGCGGATTATTCTTTTTTATTCAATCCAAATCCATCAATACGTTATATAACAGTACTATTCAAAACACAGCGTTTGAAAATGTTGTATTTGAAAAAGATTCAAATACTGCAAGCGACCTGCCGCAAAAATCTCTTTCAGAAGATTCAGCCCACAGCAGCT
Organism: Cytophaga sp.; assembly: GCF_051961495.1. NCBI lineage: Bacteria > Pseudomonadati > Bacteroidota > Cytophagia > Cytophagales > Cytophagaceae > Cytophaga > Cytophaga sp. The sequence continues at coordinate 7,819 of NZ_JBQCDF010000036.1, forward strand.
TTACAAACACTCCGCACAACACTAAAATCACCCCACCCAACAAGACAGAAAGTGTAACTTCCAACGATCAAACAACAGCAAAACCTGAAATTAACATGCCTCCCACACAACCAACTACCTGCAAAGACCTCTCTGCAAAGAATTTTAAAACGCCTTATACCTCAAACACCAGAATACGACTTACGGCCTTTATGAATACCTTCAAGGAAGGTGACTTTTTACCGGGGAAAGAATTTGCCGTTCTTTATAAAAATGATCCTACTTTAAATAAAGTAGCTAAAAGTACAATTTGTTCATTCATTGAAAAAAACATTCACCACATTACCCGGTCCGGCAATTCCCTGGTTGTGTATACAACAGAAGAATCAGGCATTCACACCCGAATAAAAATTCCTTTTGTTGAGGACCTGCAGATTAATATTGATAATGGAGCAAGCATAGATGTCGGCACAGCATTTTCTTCAACCGAACCTGCCTTTTTGAAATCGATTCTATTACCGGTACGATTGAATAAAATTGACATTGTTCACAATGGTGAAATCTTCCCTAAAAAGGGTTATATCAGCGGCGACTATTACTTCATAAATTATTCGGCAAACAAAACAGCTTATAAAATCCGTTAATTCTCAGGAAAATTCTTTATTGTGAAGTTTTCTGGCTACCTAATGTCTCATCATCAATCTTTATGAGTTCATCAAAGTTGCTTACATTGAATTTGCGGAGTATATTCATACGGTGAGTTTCAATCGTCCGGACACTTAAATTATATTCTTCAGCAATTTCCTTATTTGTTTTGCCTTCACGAATCATGTTTAAAATCTGAATTTCTCTTTTTGAAAGTGAAGACTGAATGGAACTGGGGGATATCTCCGGGCTATTTTTCACATCTTTCAGTTCGCGGTATTTTTTTATCAATACATCTGTTACATCACCTGTGAAATAAAACTGCCCGTTTGACACAGCACGTATACCCTTGAGGAAAATTTTATTGCTTGTATCTTTCAATATATAGCCGCTTGCGCCCATCTCCAGGGCTGTTACTACATAATCATCGCGGTCATATAAACTAAAGAACAGAATATGAGTATTAGGATCACTTTTTAAGATGGCGCGACTGGTTTCCAAGCCATTCATTCCTGACATCCGGATATCCATGATCACAACATCAGCAGGCTTCTCCTTAAGCAATTCCAAAGCTTCCTCTCCTGATGATGCAGTACCAACTACTTCCATATCAGGTTCGTTGGAGATCAGCTGTTTTACACCATCTCTGAATATTTCATGGTCATCCGCAATAAAAACTTTAATCTTTCTTGTTAACATAGTACGGTTAGTTTTAAAATAAAAAATAGTTAGTTAGTTAATTAATTAGTTGACTATTCTTTTAAATCGGTATTTGTACCTGCAAAGTTGTCCCTTCACCGATTTTAGATTGCACAACGAGTTTACCCCCTAAAAGTTCTGCACGCTCTTTCATATTCCGTAAGCCATTTGATTTTGCAATAAATTCGCGGTTCAGTAATTTCTTTTCATCAAAATCAAATCCTCTTCCATTATCTTTAACGAATAAATATACATTTTTTTCATCGTTACTAATGTGAATAAAGACATTAGAAGCTTTTGAATGTTTAATAGCATTATTCAACCCTTCCTGCAAAATCCTGAAAACTCCTATTTCCACTTCACGGGGTAAAGCGTGAGGTTCAAGTTCGTCATCAAGATCAAACGACATTTGAGTAGTTGTTGAACACATCTTTTGTAATTCCCGTATGGCTGCACTCAAGCCAAAGTCATCCAGAACACTTGGCAATAAGTCAGAACAGATTTTTTTTGTTTCATTGATAACCATCTGCAGAAGATCTGTAAGTTCTGTTATATCACCTCCCAGATGTTTATTTTTATTTTCGATCATTTCCATTTTCATCCGGAGACTGGTAAGCATTTGTCCGATACCATCATGTATCTCTGCAGCGATCCTGGTGCGTTCTTTTTCCTGTCCGTTTATAATTGAATATGAAATAATTTTTTGTTCTGCTCCCTGGCGTTTAATTTTTTCTTCTGTCAATAAGAGTAATTCACGTTCGGTATTCTTACGTTTGGTGATGTCCGTACATACAACCAGAAACTGATAAAGTGCTCCCTTGTTATCAATAATAGGCATCATGGTTACATCCAGCCAAAAACCGGTACCATCAGAAGCATGATCAAAAATTTCTCCCTGCCACACCTCTTTCCGACGCTCCTGATTATTTATATGTTCGTAAATAATACTTTCTTTGCCGCCCATATTATTATAGAACAAAGGCTTGCCAATAAGCTGTCCCATGTTATACTTTGTAACGTGGCAATACTTATCATTTGCATAAATAATATGACCGTACTGATCTGTCTTTACAACATATGTAGCCTTTTCCAGAGCATAGTTAATGTCACGAAGTTCTTTGTGTGATTGCTCACGTATTGAATTGGCTTCCTGCAGCTGTGCAGCAAGCTGTTTGGCGGTTGTTTCAGATTCAACCAGATCCTTCATATTTTGTTTAACACGAATAGCCAAAGGGTAAAATATAAAAACTGCCTCCAGAAATAAGCTGACCAATACAATATATAAAAGTATATATTCGATTTCCTTTAACCTTTTAACACCGTTTCTATAGAAACGATCATAGTCAAATACAATCAATTCCATTCCCAACAGGTACATGCGCTCATTTTCCAGGATGGTTCGGATGTTAGCTTTCAGATTCATGGAATCTATGGCTTTAGGGCTATATAATTCCTTGAGCATTTTGTTTGATGCTTCAACTATAGCGAAATACGGGCTTTCAATAATTCCAAACATCTCCTTTAATTCCTGTCTGTCATTGGCAGGCAGATTCATAAAATCGCTCCCGCCGCCCTTCAATGCTTCATGAGATTTCTGCCATTGTCTTAATATATTGGCAAACTCTTTACGATTGGTTTCAATGTCAGTGCCTGACTCTATCAAAAGTGCTGTCTTACTTAAGGATTGGCTGTATGTACGTTGCCGTGCTGCAATATTAATAACATGAGAATCTGTCATCTGGCTACTTAAGTATTGCTGGATCAAAATTTGGCTAAGGATTGTAATCATTGCAATGAGAGACAATGCAATGGCATACATATAAGCAGAATATTTAAAAAGTTTCTGGTCCTGCCCGACTATTCCAATTTCTTTTGTAAAAAACTTCATAAACGTAAGTAGTCTTGCTGTTATTTTAAAATTACTTAAATTTCAAGTAAAAAAGCGAACTTTAAACACATTTTTTAGTATATATACTTAAAATACTTAAGTACTTATTTTCATGATTAAAGATACAGTTCAGTCAATACTGGAAATATCAAATATAAATGGTAAAACCTCTGTAACCAGCTCTAAGGTTTTCAGGCCTTTAAAAGTATTTTCCCTTGAGAAAGATAAAGCCTGCCACCTGGTATTTTCGAATTATGGAGGAGGCTTTGTTGAAGGAGATTCCATTGATTTGAAAATTGATTGTAAAGCGGATACCATCTCGGCCTTTTCAAGTCAGGCTAATACACGTATCTACCGCTCTGAACAAGGTAAAACCTGCAAGCAGACTATCCGTGGAAATGCGGGCGAAAACTCCCTGGTTGTATTTATGGGAGATCCCGTTGTTCCCCATCAACAAAGTATCTTCGAACAGCATCTCTACTGGACTTTGGAAAAAAATGCCGTATTGCTTATTATTGACTGGTTTGAAGCCGGGCGGATCTTAAATGGGGAACGATTTGCATTTGAATCGTTTTTTGCAGAATTAAAAATAGAATCCAATGGCATACCAATTGTCTGGGATCGATTTAAAATGAATCCATCTAAAAACAACATGAATTCCCCCGGAGCATTTTTGCATCATTCTTCCTACATCAATATATTCCTTGCAGGTGATGAAAATTCTCCACGTGTAAAATCAATCGAAACACAATTGCGTTTTTTAGCTTCACAATATTTCCACGAACACATTGAAAACAAATCAGAATCATTAATACGCATTGGCAGTGCAGTGAAGGTTAATGAAGAGGTTTTTATGATCCGATGCTCCGCAAAAAACAACGAGCTGCTCTCTCCTTTTATCAAAGAGTTAGCAGCCCATTTGTCTGACAAAGATTTACTGGGATTCAATCCGTATGAAGGGCGGAATTAATTAGGACTTATAAATTAACGTTAAGAGAAATAATTCATAATTCTTTCCTTAATGAATATACAGGTTTCGCATGCAGTGCTTTGTCGCGGGCAGTGAGAATATGATTAATAATTTCATCTATTCCGAAACAATCCTTTGCACGTGCGAATAAAAACGGACCTTCGCCGCGCATTTTTTTAGAGTCACGCTCCATAACAGACAAATCAGCATTTACCAGCGGAGCCAGATCAATCTTATTGATAACAAGAAGATCAGCTTGTGTTATCCCTGGCCCCCCTTTCCTCGGAATTTTATCGCCGCCGGAAACATCAATCACATATACAGAATAATCAACAAGTTCTTTACTGAAGTGTGCTGCTAAATTATCTCCGCCGCTTTCCACAAAAAGCAATTCAACATCCGGGAAACGCTTCATCAGTTCCTCCAGCGCATACATGTTCTGTGATACATCTTCCCGTATAGCAGCGTGCGGACAACCGCCTGTTTCTACTCCGATAATACGCTCCTTTGACAAGGCCTCATTACGGATCAAAAATTCTGCATCTTCACTTGTAAAGATATCATTGGTGACAACGGCAATATTCATCTTATCACGCAGTGCTTTGCAAAGCTGCATAAGCCATGCAGTCTTTCCGGTACCAACCGGACCGCCGATACCGACAGTAAATGCCCGTTTTTTAAAATTTCTTTTTTCATGGATTAATTCACGGTGATGAAATAAGCCGGGTGAATCAAAATGATCCAGATGGCGGTACATTTTTAAAAGGGTCATAGAAATGGTGTTTTAGTTTTGGAACAATTTAGAATATACCCTATCGTGCGAGAGTTGTGCAAGCTCCAGCAGATAGGCCGATTTATAAGCATTGGAATAATGAACAGGCTCATATGTTTCAACCCTTTCTGCAAACAGATGTAATATCTGTTGCAGCTCTGTATGAGCCATAGAAGGACCGGCAGCACCTAAACGGATCAGTGCGCTGATCTGATCCCGCATAGACATATAAAAATAGAGGAACAGGGTTTGAGACAAGGTAAAATTTGTTGCCTGCATACTCAGTCCGAATACAACCGGAAATTCAAACGTTAATTGTTCTTTAGTGAATACCTCTTCGGTTTCATCAAGCAGATAACTGTTGGTAATCTGTTTGCAGATTTTCATCCAGTTTCTTCCCATGACACAGCCTGCCTTGGATAAAGGCGGATTAAGCAGCATGGATCTATATACAGCAAGTAGCTGTTTCAATTCATCTACCTGTATGGAAATAACTGATTGCTGATGCGCCGCAGCAACAAATGGAAAATCAAATGCGATCAACTGCTCTGAAAACGTGATCAGGTATTCACGTAACCCATCGCTATCAGAAATGAGATTATGTTTAACAGCTGATTCCAAACCATAGGAATACGCAAAGCCGCCTACAGGAAAAGCCGAATCAGCCATCTGCAAGAGCAGGAATAAATGTGTATTATCTTTGGATGAAATCATATGCATCAACAAATCGACATTTCACAAATAATAATCAGAACAAATTGTACAGCTGTGCCAACGGCAGCTTTTTAGCTGGCGCACACGTGATCCATTCACCGTTTACCGTTACTTTGTATGTTTCCGCATCGACTTTTATGTCCGGTAGAAAATCATTCAGTTTCATATCTTTTTTCTTTACAGAACGGCAACCGGTAACAGGTACAACTTTTTTATCCAGACCGTATTTTTTTACTGCTTCTTCCGACACAGCCGATACAAATGCCAATGATGTTGCACCTGTTGCTTTTCCCATAGCACCAAACATAGGCCTGGAGAAGAATGGCTGCGGAGTAGGTATCGATGCGTTAGGATCTCCCATTTGTGCCTGCACGATCACCCCACCTTTCAGAATCAGTTCCGGCCTGCTTCCGAAAAAATCAGGTTGCCATACCACCAGGTCTGCAAGCTTACCTACTTCCACAGAGCCGATTACATGGGCACAACCATGTGCAATAGCCGGATTGATGGTGTATTTTGCTATATATCTTTTTACACGAAAGTTATCTGCATCCACATTTTTATCTTCTTCCAGCAAGCCCCTTTGCTCTTTCATCTTATGTGCTGTCTGCCAGGTGCGGCAGATTACTTCTCCAACCCTTCCCATCGCCTGTGAATCGGACGACAGCATGGATAAAGCGCCCATATCATGCAGAATATCTTCTGCAGCAATGGTCTCCCCACGGATGCGACTTTCGGCAAAGGATACATCCTCAGGAATATTCCGGTCAAGATGGTGGCATACCATCAGCATATCCAGGTGTTCATCAATCGTATTAATGGTAAAAGGCTTTGTCGGGTTAGTAGATGACGGCAAAACATTCGGATCACCGCAAAGTACTATAATATCCGGGGCATGGCCACCGCCGGCACCTTCCGTGTGGTAGGTATGAATTGTCCTTCCTTTGAATGCCGCACGGCTTGATTCCACAAAACCGCTTTCATTTAATGTATCGGTATGAATACAAACCTGTACATCGTATTTTTCTGCAACGGCAAGACAATTATCAATCGCTGCCGGCGTTGTGCCCCAGTCCTCATGAAGCTTTAATCCAAGCGCACCGGCCTTGATCTGTTCTTCAATCTCTTCCGGATGCGACGTATTTCCTTTTCCCAAAAAACCAATATTCATTGGAAAATTATCCGTTGCCTTCAGCATCATCTCAATATGAAAGGCGCCCGGTGTACAGGTTGTAGCTTTACTCCCGGTAGAAGGTCCTGTTCCTCCCCCGATAAATGTTGTTATTCCTGAAGCCAACGCTTCGCTCATTTGTTGCGGACAGATATAGTGAATATGATTATCGATGCCTCCTGCAGTAATAATCATACCTTCACCGGCGACCACTTCCGTTACTGCACCTACAATCATATCCGGATGCACACCCGGCATGATATGCGGATTCCCTCCCTTACCTATTGCTTTTATATATCCGTTTTTAATTCCGATGTCAGCTTTATAAATGCCTGTATAATCAATGATCAGTGCATTTGTAATGAGGAGATCCAGCACTTCTGCAGAGGTAAAGCCGGAAGCCTGTCCCATGCCATCGCGCAATACTTTCCCCCCGCCGAACTTGCATTCTTCTCCGTATACAGTTAAATCATTCTCTACACGAACCATGAGATTGGTATCTCCAAGTGTTATCTTATCACCGGTTGTTACGCCAAACATATCGGCATAACTTTTTCTTGAAATTATATATCCCATAACCCTCGTGTTAAATAAATCCGTGTTGTTTCATACGTTCCGCGATCTGCAGCAGATCTGATTCTGTAACCCTTCCCTGTATCAGGTTATTGCCGCCAAATATTTTTTGTTCTCCGGCAATTTCGACAAGGTTTATAATTTTCTTTTCTCCCGGTTCAAATCGTACTGCCGTACCTGCCGGGATATTAAGACGATAACCGATTACTCCTACACGATCAAACTTCAATGCAGCATTTGTCTCTGAAAAAATATAATGCGATCCAACCTGAACAGGCCTGTCTCCGGAGTTAATCACTTCAATGGTTTTTACTTTTCTTCCCGCATTCAGCTCAATCGGATCCGGTGCATATTCTTTTGCTCCAGGTGACGGATTAATGGTATTATCAATAATCAGTTTCTCATTTGATTTTGTCAGACCTGAGCCATACAATGCATATCCGTTTGAAAGATTTTTATTACATACAGGATGATGAATCGTGACCAGTTTGGTTCCATCGGGGAAAGTGCCTTCGATCTGCACCTCATCTACCATTTGCGCAACACCTTCCATTACATCATCCACACCAAGAATCTTCATACCAAGATCCATCAATTCTGCTACGCTATAACCTTCACGGATGAACTCCAAAAGCTGCGCGGATAAAAGTGCTATCGTTTCCGGATAATTCAGCAGAATGCCTCTTGCATATCTTTTCTGTGCAAGCGCTCCGGCATTATGCAGTATAAGTTTTTCAATATCTTTCGGTGCAAGTCTCATATATTGATTTAGTTTCCTGGTACTAGTAGCTAGCTACCAGATTAATTCTTCTTCCAACTTGTATTACAATAAATATTTTTAGTGTCTAGAAACTAGCTACTAAACGGATAAATATTTTCGGATATCGTCAAGATCCAACTCTTCTTTACTTCCTTCCATCAGCATCTTCCCACGATCCATAAAATAATAATAATCGGTGATCTGTTTGGCGAAATCTATTTTCTGTTCCACAAGCAGCACTGTAATATTTTTTTCAACCGCCAGCTTTTTCAATACTTCACCTATCTCCTGTGAAATAGAAGGCTGTATCCCTTCCGTAGGCTCATCCAATAGAATCAGAGAAGGGTTACTTACCAGTACACGTGCGATAGCGAGCTGCTGTTGCTGACCACCGCTTAAATTGCCGCCAAGGCGCTTCCTGAAATCCTTTAAAATAGGAAACATTGCATAAATTTCATCTTCAGGTATTTTGGCTTTCGACTTGCTCCCCAATGCTTCCATGCCAAGCTTGATATTTTCGTACACCGTAAGTTTTGGAATAATCTCTCTGCCCTGCGGCACATAACCAATTCCCATATTGGCTTTTTTAAATGAAGGCAATGCCTGAATCTCTTCGCCCTTATATGTTATGGTACCTTTGGATACCTGTACCAGACTCATGATGGTTTTTAATAAAGTAGTTTTACCAACTCCATTACGTCCCATGATTGTTGTTACTTTTCCTTTTTCAGCTTTAAAATTCAAACCCCATAAAATCATACTCTGCCCGTAAGCAGCATGCAGGTCGTTGGATTCAAGTATAATTTCTTTCATGTTTCTTTTAGTTACCAGGTGCTAGTTGCCAGTTACTAGACTATGATGAATATATATTACAGAAGTAGTTGACAGCTTTCTAAAGACTGGCAATAGTGCTTATAGTAGGCATTCTAGTGACCAGAAACTATACACAACTATTTCTCCAGCGCTGTATTTGCCCTGCCAAGATAAGAATCAATAACACGCTCATCATTCCGAACCTGTTCAAAAGACCCTTCCATCAATAACTGGCCGCGAACTAATACTGTAACCAGATTCTGCGCAATCTGTTTCACAAAACCCATATCGTGTTCAATAACTATTACACTATGTTTCTTTGCAAGGTCTGTTAATAGCTCTCCGGTTTTATAAGTTTCTTCATCAGACATACCAGCTGCCGGTTCATCAATAAGCATCAGCTTAGGATCCTGCAGAATAACGATGGCAATTTCAAGCCACTGTTTTTGACCGTGAGATAAATTACCTGCAAGTGTTTCCAGATGTTTACCCAAGCCAACCTTTTCTGCTACCGACTCAATGCGGTCTCTGATTTCGGCATTCATTTTAAAAAACATAGAGGTCAATAATCCTTTATGCATACGAACAGAAAGCAGCATATTATCAAACACTGATAAACTCGGAAACACAGAAGGTTTTTGAAATTTTCGCCCGATTCCCATACGCGCAATGTTCACTTCTTTTTTTCCCAGGATTTCCTGTCCGTTGAAAGTAACATCTCCGCCATTAGGTTTTGTTTTCCCGCAGAGAATATCCATAAAGGTTGATTTACCTGCACCATTCGGGCCAATGATGACGCGAAGCTCATTTTGCTGCACATTGAAGTTGGAAAGATTCAGCGCTTTCACTCCTCCAAAGGATACGTGCAGATTTTTTACGTTCAGTAGCATATGTGTATGGATTAAGAATTTATTTTAGAAACAGATTTATCTGATGATAAGACGTTGATTTTATTTTCAAGCATTTCGATTAATCCCCAGAAGCCTTTTTCAAAGAAGAGTACAGTCAGTATAAATAAAATTCCTAAGATGTATAACCATGATTCAGGAAACAGACTGGTACAAACACTATATAAATAGTTCACCAGCAAAGCGCCGATGATTGCCCCCTTTAAACGGCCGCGACCACCCAAGGCAACCCACATGACCATTTCAACGGATGCTTTCACATCCATACGGCCAGGTGTGATGATCCCCGTCTGGGGCACATATAACATGCCGCCGATAGCTGCAACAACCGCAGCAATAACAAATACAGCAAGCTTATAATTTACTACATTGTAAGCGGTGTAACTAACGCGTGATTCACTGTCACGGATTGCTACCAATACTTTTCCGAATTTTGAATTTACCAGCCATCTGCAAAACAGATACAAGCCAAACATTACAACAAATGATAATATATATAATGACAGCTTTGTTGAAGGATTTGAAAGCGAAAATCCAAGCAGTGTTTTAAAGCCCGTCAATCCGTTTGTTCCGCCAAGCATTGTTTCATTGCGGAGAAAAATAAGCCACATAGCCAGCGCGAGGGCCTGTGTAATAATCGCAAGATAAACACCTTTGATACGGCTCCTGAACACAAAGTACCCAAAGATAAAAGCGAAAACACCAGGGATCAGCAAGGCAAGAATAAATGATAAACTAAAAGAATGGAAGGGTTCCCAAAAGGCAGGCAATACTTCAACCTGATTCCACACCATAAAATCCGGAATACCGGAAGGATCTTCACCACCTGCTACAAGCAGCATGTGCATGGCAATAGCATAGCCACCGAGGCAAAAGAATACTGCCTGACACATGGACAATACTCCGGAGTATCCCCAGATCAGATCAACACCCAATGCCGCAATAGCAAAACAAAAATATCTTCCCCATAAAGAAATGGTATTATTGGAAACAAAACCAAGCAGGTTACCTAACGGAAGAATCACCAGGAAGATGCCAATAAGAATGATATAAAATAAGGAATTACTATTCAGATATTTTTTCATAATCAAAGATCATAATACAGTTAATAAATTAATCTTCAGCAATACGGCCTTTGTCAGGAAATAAACCTTTAGGCCGGAACTGCAGGAATAAGATAATGATAACAAGTATAAGCACTTTACCATATACAGCTTCAAAGAATGATTCAAGGATCTTAAATATGAAACCAATACCAAAGCCTGATACGATAGTACCGGCAATATTTCCTACGCCACCGGTGACAACAACAAGGAAGGAATCTACAATGTATGTTTGTCCCATATCCGGAACAACATTTCCGATCAGTGTCATGGCACAACCTGCTGTACCTGCAAGTCCGGAGCCGAGAAAAAATGTAATTGCATCCACTTTGCTCGTTTCAATTCCAAGACAGGAACTCATGCTCCGGTTTTGTGTCACGGCACGTACTCTCAAGCCGAGGCGTGTTTTATACAATGTATAGTATGTAATCCCTATCATAAAAAGACAGAGGCTGATTATGAACAAGCGGTTATAAGGCAATACCAAATGTGAAGTAATTTCCCAACCGCCCGACAAAACGGCTGGTGTACGTACTGCTGTAAGATCTCCGAACAAGGTTCGTGCAAACTGAATCAGCACAAGACTCACACCCCAGGTGGCAAGCAGACTTTCCAGCGGACGTGAATATAAATAACGGATGATCAAACGTTCTATAATAAAACCAAAGGCTCCTGCAACCAGAAATGAAACAGGTAGAGAAATCCAGAAAAAGAGATCGCCTTTGGGCAATAAATTCTGAATAACAAATGTGGTATAAGCTCCTATCATCAGAAACTCTCCATGTGCCATGTTAATAATACCGGCTAGTCCATAGATAATAGATAAACCCAGAGCAACCATAATAAGAATACTTCCTAAACTTAATCCACTGAATAAATTCTGAATAACTCCCAATCGTTCGTGTTTCCCACGCAGATCATCAATAGCAGCTTTCGCGTATGCTTTAAGTTCCGGATCATTTTCAGAAGATTCATAAGCTTCTAAAATAGATTGTGTATTAGCCCCCCAATTTATGACAAGACTGTCAATCAATATTTTCTTTCTTTTTTTATTTGCAGATGTATTTAATTCAATACAAAAAATAGTTTCCTGAGCAATTGATTTTAAATCCGGTGAAGTTTCGCGGGCAAACGCTGCATGTAAAACTGATAATACTGCGGTATCTTTAGACGACTGAAATTGGCCATAAGCAGCCTTTCGTTTTTCAGGATCCACACTGGATATATTCAGAAAAGACCCTATTTGCCCAATCAATAGCCGCTCACTGCGACTATATTCAAGTTCTTTTAATTTTGATAAAGGGAGTGTAAGCGTTGCGCCAGAAGCATCTTTCAACGATGTATTATCCGGATATAACATATACACTTCGTAAAAATCTGTTCCATCTTCTGCTGTTGTTTTAGTACCGGTTGTTACCGGTTTATCATTTAACAGATATATCTTTTTATCATAGATAGCTGCAAGGAACGGATATACATCAGCATTGCCCGATTCAACCAATCGCTTTATTGACAATTGTTTCATGGAATCATTTCCGGCAAGAGAAGCCCGAACAAAATAGGATAAAGAATCTTTTTGCAACGAAGATCCTGAAGCCAGACTTCCGCAAAACAATAATGCTATATAAAGAAAATGTTTCATCGAACTACATGGTAAGTAATGAGAAATAAAAGTTAAAAGAGCTGGCTGCAGTTTCCTTGCACACAAACATACAGCCAGCTTAATCACCCTTTTAACATTATTATAAACTATTAATCATGAAGACATACTGGCAGCAGGCGCTACCGATTCCTGCTAATTCAGGAATTACTTAATGTTATAGGTACCGCCGTGGTTGACATGATCGCAACTCTTATTCGGTGATGTTAATTTAGACCAAGGTTCAGGAGACACCAATCCATTGCTTTTCCAGATTATATCGAATTGACCATCACTTCTGATCTCACCGATCAATACAGGCTTCTCAAGGTGATGGTTGATCGGGCTCATTTTAACCAGACCGCCTGGAGATAAAAATTCAAGACCATATAATTCCGGACGCATCTTCGCAATATCTGTTGTACCCGCCTTCTCTACAGCATTTTTCCATAGATAAACATCTGTGTATGCCCAACAGATCGGATCATCTGTAACTCGTTTATCGCCGCCAGGTAAACCTTTTTTAGCACAATATGCTTTGAAGGCTGATACAAATTTTTTATTCTCAGGCGTATCAAGAGATTGGTAATAGTTCCATGCAGCAAGGTGACCAACTAAAAATTCTGTATCCATTGAACGCAACTCATCTTCAGCTACTGAGAATGCCATAATCGGACAAATACCTGCTGTTAATCCCTGGTTTGAAAATTCTTTGTAGAAAGGCACGTTTGAATCCCCGTTCACTGTACTTAATACACAGGCTTTGCCGCCAGCAGCAAACTTTTTAATTTTAGATACAATCGTTTGATAATCCTGGTGGTGAAAAGGAGTATACTCTTCAATGATATTTTCTTTCGGCACACCTTTAGACAATAAAAACGCTTTCAGAATTTTGTTTGCTGTTCTCGGAAATACATAATCAGTACCTAAGAGATAGAATTTTTTATAACCACCGCCTTTTTCACTCATCAGATATTCGGCAGCAGGGATCAGCTGCTGATTAGGAGTAGCTCCGGAATAAATTACGTTCGCAGAACATTCTTCACCTTCATACTGCACCGGATAGAACAATAAGTTATTATGTTCTTCAAATACCGGTAGTACTGATTTACGGGAAACAGAAGTCCAGCAACCAAATACAGCTGTAACCTTTTTATCCAGAATTAGTTCTTTGGATTTTTCTGCGAATAAATCCCAATCAGATGCCGGATCTACAATCACTGCTTCTACTTTTTTACCCAACAACCCACCGGAAGCATTGATTTCATCAATAGCCATTTCAATAACATCCTTTAGGGAAACTTCAGAAATAGCCATTGTTCCGCTTAATGAATGCAGAATACCTACTTTGATTGTTTCTTCTGATTTCGTTGAGTCCGTTTTTCCGCCCTCCGTTTTTGTCTCACCGCCAGAGCAGCTTACCAGGACAAAACCGGCAGCCAGTAAAATACATACATACTTAAGCAGCTGTATGAAATTTAATCGTGATGTTTTCATAGTTGTTTCGTTTAGTTGATATAGGTATAGAATTGTTCGTATATAATTTTTATTCCATAGAGTACAGATACCAAAGCGATGATACAGGAAAAGGCAGTTAAGTACTGAGGCTTTAAAAATTTAAGCCGTGTAAAAAAAGCCGCGATGATCCCCATTCCGATAATTGTGCCAATACCGAATAAAACAAGAAACTGTGTTTGTTCATATAAAGTACTAAACTGACTTGTCAGGAGTACTGCAATCGTGCCGCTTCCGGCAAGTCCATGAATAATGCCTACATTAAAAAACACATATTTATTTTCCCGGTGCGGATGCACATGGTTCTTTGTTGCAATAGACATAAATCGTATTACACCAATAACAACCATCATAATACCCACCAGTAATTCGAGTGAAAAAGAAGTAGAAAATTCAACCGAATGTCTTATAAACAAAAGCATAAATGCCGTACACATTACAGATACAGTATGACCAAGTCCCCAGGACGCACCGCGCAAAGCTTCTTTGAAAGAGCTGTTACGTACATCAATCAGATTGCTGACTGCAATTACGTGATCGGATTCAATCGAGTGGCTTAAGCCTATGAGTATGGGTGTAAGCATATATATTTATTTATCGTTATTATTTTTTTTTAGAAAATAAAGAACTGTAATTGCAACCAGATTTGCCCGAATGATTTTTTATCAACTTCTCCGGAAGTATTCATTACACCTTTTGTAAATGATGTATAAGACAGACGTAAGTTTGTACCATAACCATTGAAGAAATAGTTTAAACCACCGCCGAACACTGATCCGGAATTTAATTTATTGAATGTACTTTTATCCATGCCTGGTGTTACCTGATTGTCTTCGGCGTTGATACTTTGATTTTCGTAACGGATGTATGGCTGAAGTTTAACATCCTTGAAATAGTACCCCAGTTCAAGTAACTGTGTCGTTTGTTTTGGAATCAACTGAGCAAAGGAGTTTGTTGCCGTTAAGCTTGTACCACCCGTCATGTAACTGAATGCAGTACTTAATGTAACTGAGCCTGGACTTCCAACAGGCATATCAATGAATAGATCCGCACCTACATTTGAATACGAACCTTGTGCGTCAAAACCGGCACCTAATGAAATCGTCTTGCCGTTACCAAGATTTGTTCCTGAATAATAATAGTTTTTATCAGCATCCAAAAAGTTGTATACCAAACGGCCAACTGTTCTGAGCGGAGAATTGTCTGTAGCGCGACGGCCTGTGAAAACGCCAATACGGTATTCAAGCTTTTCATTTAAAAAATATCCTCTTGCATTCACACCAAGATCACGGCCAAAGTTTCCTTGTAAAGGTTGGTTTGCAAACAGGTTATATGGATATTGAAAAAAAGTAAAGTCATTTGCAAGTAAAGAAGCAGCCCCCTGTAAACCGTTACGGTTATGGGATACCAACTGCATACCACCGATAAGTGTCAATGTAGTGCTGAACTTATGCTCATACTGACAATCTAAAATGATCGGTGAGACTTTAACATTTTTTGTTGTTGAGTCTATTCGTGTGCCAATGATCGTAGGAATTTCCGTTTCCATAAAAAAGCTACCCTTTTTAGAAAGTTGTCCGCCTAATAAGATCCTGGCTCTGTACAAAGAAAAACCTTTGTTCCAGTCTTCGCTTGCATTACCACCCGGACCGAACCCTGCCTGAGAATACGAACCAAACATATGTACAATAGCACCTGCAGAAATGCTTGGTTTAAATGGTGTGGTATCTGCTACAGCTTTCGTTGTTGTCTCTGTTCCCGTTTCAAAAAAGTAACCTGGTACTTCACGCAGTATGTATTTATTTTTCGGGGTCTTTTGCATAGTCTTAAAAACTTCAGAGCCGTTTTTATTCTGCGTCGTTGACTTTTTCTTAATAGGATCTTCCTTATTCGTAACCTGAGGTCCGTTTGCTAAGGATGCTGATGTCAGTAGCACCGACATCCCTACTGTTGACAAGAACTTACATGTACCAATCATTTCGTTAGTTGTTTAGTGTTAAACATAAATACTTAAGTATTTAAACAATATTATAAAACTACTTAAGTATTTAAAAATGATTTTTGAAGATTCTTGCAATAATTATATAGATTGTTTTATAGTTTATATTAGCTATACATCCAGAAATGAATTATTTACGAAAAAACAATTTGTTTTTAATATAAAAAAACTACTTAATATTTAAACTATAAGCATACAATAATCTGAATAAAAATTACGTAATTTTTATTCAGATTATTGATTTTAATGCAAAATGGGCGGGCAAATTACAGGATATTAGTGGGCATAATCCTGTAAAAAGGGCGGATAAACCAAAGGTAATAATTTAAAAAAGTACAAATGAATCTGTCATAGACTCACGTCAATTTATCCGTTTCCGTTTTTTTCTGCGTTCACGTTTTGTTTCTTCCAGACCTGTAGTATTATCTGTTTTACTTTTACGACCAAAAATTTTTTGGATGAATGTATCGTCTTTATACATTTCACACGTTACATCATTCACAAAAGGAAAAGTACCGGGAGCCAGATATCTGAACTCAGGATCCTGCCGTACACGTTTGTAAAATCCAGCCCAGATGGGCATTGCAGTTGCTGATCCTCTACCCTGTTCCATATTTATAAAATGAACCGCGGGATTATCAGCGCCCACCCAAACACCTGCCAGCAGTCCTGCAGTATATCCCATAAACCAGCCGTCTTTATGATCCTGCGTTGTTCCTGTCTTGGCAGCGATACTTCCTGTAAAGCCATAAACATCCCTTAGTTCATGGGCCGTGCCTTTATCAGTAACATTGCAAAGCATGTTTGTCATCTGGTGAGCCTGCTCAACGGTAAATACACGATAAAAAGAAGGTTTTGAATTAAAGAGCCGCTTACCATGCTCATTCACAATAGCTGTAATAAACTGTAGCTCCGTTCTTACTCCGTTATTGGCAAATGCCGTATAGGCTCCTACCAGTTCCCACAGACTCACATCTGCTGTACCAAGCGCGATAGAGGGCTTCGCAGGTAATTCACTTTCTATACCCAGGGAACGGGCAAGGGAAATTACATTCTGTATGCCAGCCTTCATACAGATCTGTACACTGATTGTATTAACAGAATTGGCAAGGGCTCCCGCCATTGAATACCTTCCGTTTTCCCGTTCACTTGAATTATCCGGCGTCCAGTCATCGTATTGCGAATATGTAATTTCCTGATTGGGTATGAACTCACAGGGATCCATACCTGCCCGTAATGCCTGGGCATACACAATCGGTTTAAATACTGATCCTGCCTGCCTTTTGGCACGCACATGTTCATATTGTACCTGTTTGTAATTTGCACCGCCCACCCATGCCAACACTGCGCCGCTATGCGGATTCACAACCAGCATGCCGGTCTGTAATGAACCTATTACAGCCTTGACAGAATCTTCCGTGGAAAGGTATTGTTGTTTTTCTCCCCATAATGTATGCATGGTTATGCTATCCTTTTGCTGCAACGCTTTTCTGATTTCCCGTTCGGAAAGACCTTGCTCTTCCAATGCCTGATAACGGGGTGTTTGCTTCAGTGCCCGCTCAAGCAGTTCATTTTGTTTTCTAAAAAATCCGGAGGCCTGCAACTCCTTCTGCAATTTAGGCTGAATACGTTTTAAATGATCGACTGCTGCGCTTTCGGCATACCGCTGCAGATCTGACTGAATGGTTGTATAAATCTTCAATCCGTCTGTAAGCAGATTATAAGCGGAGCCGTCAGCTTTTTTATATTGACCTAGTAACTGTTCAACGTATGTTCTCAGATAATCGCGAAAGTACGGAGCCAGTCCTTCGGTATATTCCATCCGGTTATAATTCAGTATTAACGGCTGCGCTGAAGCTGTCTTTGCTTCCGCTGCAGTGAGATACTTATACTTTTCCATCTGCTCAAATACCACATTACGACGCTTCAGCGCATTATCCGGCCGTGTACGTGGATTGTAATAGGTCGGAGACTTCAGCATACCGGCCAACACTGCCGCCTGTTCGAGCTTTAATTTATCTGGATTTACCTGGAAAAAACGCTGAGCCGCTGTCTTGATTCCATAAGTATCTTCACCAAAAGAAACTGTATTGACGTACATCATCAGAATCTCTTCTTTGGAATACAATTTCTCCAATTGATTTGCGATGATAGCTTCTCGAATCTTATTGACAGGCATTGACAGAACACCATAACTTTTGCGGCCAAATAAATTTTTAACCAGCTGCTGGGTGATGGTACTGCCTCCGCCAGCCTGCTGTCTCAATAGAATAGACTTGAATAATACACGCAGCAGACTTCTTGTATCAACACCTGTATGCTTATAGAAACGGGCATCCTCGGTAGCAATGATTGCATCGAAAAGATGTTTTGAAACATCCCGGTATTTAGTATCAGAACGATTCTCAACGAAATATCTGCCCAGCAGAACACTATCTGCCGAATACACTTCTGAAGCCTGATAGCTCTTGATGGCAAGCAATTCTGAATCTGAGGGCATTTTACCAAACATTCCTCCGGATACGGCAAAAAATAAGAATACCGGAAATAACAGAACCAGTAGACAAAAGGAAATACACGTCACTATTCCCACAAAGATTTTTTTACGCAGCGTGAGCGAAGCATACCAGGTAAAAGGCCGCACAAAAATTACCTTCAACATCTTTAACAACCACTTAAAAACCTGATTCATAAAATACTAGAGCAAATACATAGCATAATTAAATTCAAACAATATATAATATAGTATTTTTTATCAGGATAAAGAAGATACAAATCCCTATTAACAGTGTTTCTTATCCTGAAAACTCCGGTAATGCACCGTTTTCCATATGATTGGGAAATTTCCCGAAATGTTTCTTGCTCAATCATTTTTCCCCACATAAATGTTACTTTTAGGTGTTTAAACAGTATATATAATATAAACAGGTCTATCAGAATTGTGCCCTAACCCCGGTAATATTCTGAATCCATATCTCTTCTGTATCTGAACATGCGATTTATAATTAGTATTGTGCTTTTCTTTGGCGGACTCTGCAGCGTAATGGCCCAGGAACTTATACAGAACGGCGGAGCTGAAATAACCACCCTTTGGATTGGCTGGGTACAGGCTGATCCTGCAGAGAACTGGCAATGGAGATCTGCAGCCAACCGACCGCCGCATAGCGGTAGTTATCATTTTTATCCCGGTGATAATACCAGCGTTTCAGGCAATAACATTACAGAGCTTTATCAGAACATTCCTCTTAATGCCTATAGCGCCGAAATAGATGCGGGTACTTCAAGCTATACCTTTTCGGGCTGGCGCAGAGGATACAAAAACGTTTCACCATTCAGTAATGACCTGGATCAGTCCCGCATTGTTGTGGAATACCGCGATGCGGCGGATAATGTTCTGGATTTTTATGATACAGGGAGTGCGGTATTCACATCCTGGACAAATAATACCGACACACGGGTTGCGCCTGTGGGCACGCGTTCCGTGCGTATACGCCTTATCAGCAAACGCATCACTCCAAGTGATAATGATGGTTATTACGATGACATTTCTTTTATCCATAATGTTCCAAGCTGCACGCCACCTGCCAGCATAACACTAACACCAGGTGTGGCAACTGCCTATTGCCTCGGAAGTGCATTAACAATTTCTGCCGCTGTGGCTCCGGCAAATGCGAACTATTACTACACATGGTTTAAAAATGGTGTTGCACAAACAACAGCAAGTACTACATATGCTCCGTTTACCAGGGGCGCAACGGCATTAACAGATGCCGGCACTTATACTTTACGTGTAGAAGATGGGAATGCGGGCAATGCCAGTTGTTACCTCGAGGCGAGTGTAACTATTACCGTTACTGCTCCGCCGGTTGCCGGCACAATCAGTACAGACCAGGAAATCTGCCTGGGCTCAGCGGCAACTGCATTTACAGGCACTCCAAGTACCGGAGGTGTTGCAGTGAAAAATTACAAATGGCAACGTTCTGCAACATCAGCCACCGGCCCGTGGACAACAGTACTGGCCTATAGTACAACTGCCACAGGTTTTAGTCCGGGTGTTGTAAATGCGACAACCTATTATAGACGTATTGATTCATCTGGAGCCTGTCTGGCTGTACCAACCAACTTGTTAAAGATCCGGGTAAACAATAAAGCTCTTTTCTCACCAATCACTTCAGCTGTCCGGGATACCTTGTGCACTGGAGAGAACTTCCAGCTTACAGGTCATGTAAACACTGCCACACAACCATCTTTAAATGGCGGTTATTATTATTCCTGGAGAAAAGTACAAGGTGCTACAAGTACCATTATTGCTGCACCGTCCGCTACACTAAGTCCATATCCCGCTACTGTAAGATCTGCTGTGCCAGCAGATTCAGGAACCTATTATCTTATTGTACAGGACGGAGCCGGAGCAAACTTGTGTAAGGATTCTGTAAAAATCAATATTCATATCAATCAAAATCCCACTGTAAAAGGGCTTATCCAGAGTCATCAGGAAATCTGCCTGAATACAGCAGCCTCGGTATTGACAGAAGCAAGTCCGGGAACAGGCTCCTCAGGCGGACCTTTATCATATCAGTGGTATCGTACCAAGGACACAACAGGTATCCCGGTATTAACCAAAATAGCCGGAGCTCAGGCAAGCAGCTACAACCCAGGCATACCTGTTACCAGCAACTATTTTGTTCGGAAAGACTCCATTAAATATTGCGCGGCTGTTGCTACAAACTTTTTGCAGGTGCGTGTAAACAATACTCCTGTCCTGGACAGCATACGCGCAACTGTGAATGATACCCTATGCGAAAATCTGGGTGACCAGTTTCAACTGAAAGGTTATATTGACAGCATTACAGCAGGTAAAGCATCCGTAAACGGCGGCTATTATTTCACCTGGAAAAAACTGCAACAGCCCGCTACAGTAGCGACGGTTGTAGGCACACCGGGCAAGTATGCTGATTATCCTGTGACCAGCCGGACAGTTACAGAAGCAGACTCAGGCACCTATTACCTGATTGTGCAGGATGGCGTCAATGCAAAAAAATGCCTGGATTCAATTTCATTAAAAATCGTTGTACTCAAAACCTGCGTGGCCATCTCGTGCGTCAAACCAACTTCTGTCTCCATCAAAGTTGCAGCTACAAGCAATACACAATTATGCGCGGGCAAAACACTGGTACTGCAAAAAGATGTGATCACCTTTCCTGCAACGCCACCCGTATTTGGTTATACTTATTCCTGGATACGCACCAATACACTAGGCACAGTAGTTGTTCAGGCACCTTCTCTTACCTACCAGGATCTTACTGTTACAAATGTTACAGCAACAGACAGCGGCAGATACCAACTGGTTGTAAGAGATGGAGCAAACACGCCTGCGATCTGTGCAGAAACTTCCCCGCCGATTTCGATTGCTGTACTCGATGCTGTTACACCTGCACACGTCGGAAATGATACGATTATTTGTCCGGGTACACCAGTACATCCATTTATTGAACTAACAGCCAATACCGGAGGAACAGGAACCTATACCTATCAATGGCAATCGTCTTTAAACAACATCGCATTTACATCTATCGCCGGCGCAACGAATGCCGGCTATCAGTCGCCGGCCATTTCTGCTACTACATACTTCAGACGTTTGGATCAATCAGGTGATTGCGCAGCTGTATATTCAGATACCATACAGGTAACAATATCTTCCGGCATTTTTCCGGGAACAATCAGCAGCAGTAATCCTACCATTTGTTCAGGCATAACACCAACACTGCCAATCCTTAGTTCTGCACCCGCTTCAGGTGGTAGCGGAGGAAGCAGTTCAACAACCTACCAATGGCAACGATCCCCGGATAAACTTACCTGGTCAGACATTGCCGGCGCAACTGCCCTAGACTATACAGAAACACTTGCATTAACTGATACCATGTATTACAGACGCAGAGCCGGCATGGGTCCTGGTAGCTGTGATACAGCCTATACATTACCGGTAGCGATCAATGTATATGCGCCACTATCAGTAGGGAGTATTGGTAATGATCAATCTGTATGTGCCGGCACCAGTGTATCGCTGATAGAACTGACAGCGGCAAGCGGCGGCGGCGCAGCTAATACGCAAACGTATCAGTGGTATTCATCTATTGACAAAGGAGCTACCTGGCAAAACGCAGCCGGAAGTTCTACTTCGAAAAATTACACCAGCGGTATTCTAAGCGACACGATCTGGTATAAACGCCTTGTAATGGCCGGCTGCGACCGGGATACCACAAATACTATAAAAATCAATGTTGATACATTGAGCCATCCACATGTTTCTTTAAGTAATGGGGTTACATGCCAGTCAACAAATCTTTTTTTAACTGCAACAACAAGTAACGCCGGTAATACACCAGCGTACATCTGGCAAAAAGCAAGTTTGGCAAGCGGGCCATGGACAACCATAGCAGGTGCCACTACAGCGAACTATCTGATCAACAATCCACAGCCGGCGGATAGCGGAACGGTATATAAAGTTATCGTTACATCTTCTGATGCATGCAATGCCGGTCCGGCTGATGGAACAGTTGTATTGGAGGTACACAAAAACACGCAGCCAAAGGTGAACGTTACATCCAGCGTAACAGGTCCTGTATGTGATATCATTCCGTCGGTAACCTATACAGCTGTTCCAGTACAGGGACAAGGCAGTGCGCCAACCTATCAATGGTATGACGGAGCTACTAATACAGCAATCGCTGGTGCTACCAACATTACCTATACCCCTGCCGGCGCCCCGACGAATGGCAGCAGCGTATATGTAATCATGACTTCTTCACTTTTGTGTGCAGCTTCGCCGACAGCAACATCTGTTACATATGTGTTGCATTTACTGCCAACACCGAACCCAACACTGGTTGCTCTTGATACTACTATATGCACACCAGGCAAGGCTCTTTTAAAGGCCACTCATACACAAGCTTCAGGAACTACATTCAGCTGGTACAAAAACGGAGTATTAATCCCGGGCGCTACCGGTACAACCTATGAAGTAAAATCACAGGATATTCCGGGTGGCGTATATACATTCAAAGAAGCAAATGCAGGTTGCGAAGCTTCTGCCATGGATGTCGCCAAAGTGACCATCATTACTACTCCACAGGTTTCTGCAGGAAGTAATATGCAGGCTCACAAAAATGGTGTAGTGACTTTGCAGGGTTCTGTTTCCAATGCAGGCAGCTTTATATGGAAGCCAGCAGGTGGATTAAGCAATCCGAACATTTTAAATCCGGATGCAACAATTACGAATACGGTTGTTTATACATTGTATGCAACAGACCCTACCGGCACATGCAGTGCCGAAAGTAATGTTACGATTACGATCGGTAGTCCGATTACCATACCAAACGTAATCACTCCGAATGGTGATGGTGTGAACGACACCTGGAACATTGAACACATTGAAGAATTTCCGGATGCTACATTTGTGATTTATAATCGCTGGGGTAATATCGTATGGAAAGCAACAGGCAATTCATTTCAATGGAACGGTACGAATTACAGAAGCGGAGAGGTTCTTCCTGAAGGAACCTATTTCTATATCCTTGATTTGCATAGCCGCGCCTTTGATGAGCCATACACCGGCTATATCCAGATTGTAAAATAATTTTAGCAATAGAGATAAATAAAAAGAGGTTTGATTTAATTAATCAAACCTCTTTTTATTTTCTGATAATATCACTGGCCTGAAACCCAATCAATCGCCAGCTGTTGGTCTTTATGTTCAAAGGCTTTAAACTCTCCGGGCATTAGTGCACTAAAGATATCTGTAAATGTTTTCACACCTTTTATATCTGTCACAATCGCTGCACGATTCCATTTGGTTAACTTTTTAATACCCATGAGTGCATCTTTGAACCATGCGCCTAATGTAAAATTATCCAATGATGTATCTGTATTTGACACCAGTTCCTTTACTTTTGGTATCACAGTCTCATCAAAATCTTTCTCTGTGACTTCATTGGTAGCTTTAAAGCCAATCATATTGGAAGGCAGGTTTTTAATTTCTGTTATCATAGCTGTATGGTTTTATAATTAAATCGGAAATTTATTAAGATTATTTCTCCGGGGTTGATCCTCTGAATAAATCCTTTCCTTCGTATTTTTTCAACTGGACAGGCCTGTTTTCACGGGCCGACAAATAAAGAGCCTCAATGATCTTCATATCCTGCAATCCCTCTTCACCGGGTGTAAAAGGTTTTTTATCTGTGCGCACACAATCTGACATATGATCAATCTCCAATGCAAATTGATTCTTAGCTGTACGCTTCGGTGTTTCATATATCTCTGATTCATCCTGCGCAAAGGAACGATGCATCTGCAAACCGCCGTATGCAAAAGCCGGATCCATGCCAAAGAACGCACGTTCTGCATACACTCTGTAATTGCGCGACTGATGATGGCTATAACTGGTACCGCACATAGCTCTGAGTCCGCCTGGAAACGTAAGCTGAAAGTTTACAACATCTTCCACCTCCTTGAAACGCGGATCAGCAGTATCGGTAGTAATCTGTGCGTATACTTCCACCGGCTCTTCCCCGATAAGAAAACGGATGGTATTCAAACAATAAATTCCGACATCAGGCAAACTCCCGCCGCCGGCAAGTTTTTTATTTAAGCGCCATTGCGACGGATCACCTATATTTTGACCATTAACGGCAACAATGCTTTTTACTTTACCATATGTTTCTTCCCGTACCATTTTTTTGATCTCGGTATTATTCGGTTCGTATTGAATTCTGTAAGCAATCATCAACTTACGTTTCGCGTCTTCACAAGCCTTGATCATCTGTTCACATTCTGCAACAGTATTAGCCATGGGCTTCTCGCACAATACATGTTTGCCGGCTTTGGCACTACGGATCGTAAATTCCGCGTGCATACAGTTTGGCAAAATGATATACACAACATCAACGTCCGGATTATTTTTAATGGAATCAAAATTCTGATAATCATAGATGCTTTTCTCAGAAACACCGTATTGTTTCGCTACAGTTAACGCCTTATCTCTGTTACCACTCACAAGAGCGGTAATTTTTGATTTTTCACATGCACCGAACGATGGCAATACTTGTTCAAGTGCCAGGTGTCCTAACCCGACAATTGCATAACCGATTCTTTTTTCCATAGGTTCGGGATTTGGTAATGGTCCTTTCTTTTGTTCTGTCTGTGCCTCCAGCGGCGGTAAGGAGATTTTATCAACTGGACCTGCAGCTGAAGTATTCTGCGGATTAAGTAACTCAGAAGCATTTGTTTCATAGCCCGCCATACTGGCTATTAATGCGGCCGACAACAGTGTTTGTGTGGAACGAAAAAGAAAATGCCGGCGTTCGACGGGTAGTTCCAGTGTATCTAAAATTGAATGTAACATAGCTGATTTGTTTAGAATGTAAAAACAAAAAACATTACAGATGTATTATGGTTTTAGAATAACCTTTACACAATCCTCCTGTTTATTTTTAAAGATATCATAAGCATATGCAGCATCAGATAATGGTAAAACATGTGTAACGATATCATTTAAGATTACTTTTTCATTTTGTACCAACGAGAACAAATGATCGATATATTTTTGAACCGGTGCTTGACCCAGTCTTACAGTAAGGCCTTTATCAAACATGGTGTGTAACGGAAAATTATCATAAGGTGAGCCGTAAACACCAACAACTGTAACAGTTCCTCCTCTTCTGACTGCCTTGAAACAGGTTTCCAGTACTTTGTCTGTTCCTTTTTCAAAATGGACAACAGCTTTTACTTTATCGAAAAATGTACGTTCAGCTTCTACACCTACAGCATCTACACAGACATCAGCTCCCCGGCCATTAGTCATATCACGAATCGCCTGCACTACGTCAACTTCATGGGGATTCAGGGTCTCTACATTATTAACCTGTTTTGCTTTTATTAACCGATAGTGAAGCGGATCAATCGCAATAACCCTTCCTGCGCCTTTAAGCCAGGCTGCTTTCTGTGCCATTAGCCCTACCGGGCCTGAACCGAAAATAGCGACAGTCTCTCCGCCTTTTAATTCAGCCCAGTCTATAGCAGACCAGCCTGTCGGAAAAATATCTGTAAGGAACAATACCTGTTCATCACTTAACGAATCCGGCACTACCCTTGGTGAATAGTCTGCATAGGGAACGCGTACATACTGCGCCTGTCCGCCCGAATAACCTCCGTATAAATCTGTATATCCAAACAAGGCTCCGCCCTTACCTTTCAGGACACCTCCTTCAGGTCCATAATGATCGGGGTTGCTGTGTTCGCAATGCGGTTGCATATCATGGTTACAGAAATAACAATTCCCGCAGGCGATCGGAAAAGGCACTACAATACGGTCTCCTGCCTTAAGGTGTGTAACTGCGTTACCTACTTCTTCTACAACGCCCATAAATTCATGACCCATGATCAGAGGTTTAGTCTGGGGGAAAAAACCATCATAAATATGAAGATCTGATCCGCAAATAGCCGTAGACGTAATTTTCAGAATAATGTCATCATTCTTCTCAATCTTAGGATCATCAACGTTATCAACGGTTATATGTCCGGGTCGGTGAAATACTGCTGCTTTCATAATAGTAAAAGTATAAGTGGTTGAAAGATAAATTTAATTATAGCTGTGTTTGGTTAATTATTTCATTGCTGCCTCTTTAAGCTTATCCAGAATACGTTGCTGAACGGCATTTTTTACTTCATAATAAGATAGAGCCTCTACCCATAGCTCTGTAATGATTACATAACCATCAATATCCAATGATGCCACACCGATTTTGGGCTTCGGGTCAGGTAGAATATCCTGCGATTCCTGAACGGAATTAGTGATTACCTCCCGGACTTTATTCGCATCAGATGTATAAGGAAATTTCATCTGCAGGTCAAGCCTGCGTTTCCCTTGCTGGCTCATGTTTACAATAATCTCGTTTGAAAGTTTACTGTTTGGAATAATCACCGTTTTATTATCGAATGTAGTAATCACAGTAAAAAATATCTGAATGGATTCTACGATACCATCCTGTCCTTGCGCAACAATATTATCTCCTTTCTTAAAGGGTTTTAATAGCAGGATCAGTACACCACCGGCAAAATTCTGCAACGTACCAGACAATGCCAGACCAACAGCTACACCAAGAGAAGCGATACCGGCGGCAAAAAGTGTCATCTTAATACCAAGTATTTGCATTGCAAATAAAATCAGCAGAATCTTCAGAGTAATGATAACAAGGCTTTGAATAAATGGCGCTAAAGAAGAATTTACATTTCGTCTTTTCAATGAATTACTCAGCCACCTCTTAATGGTTTTAATGAGCCAGAATCCAATCAATAAAAAAACAACTGCAATAATAACACGTGGCCCATTTGCAATTACCCAATCAACACCCTTTTGATATAGTTCTTCAGGTTGAATATAAGTTTTCATAAGTAGTCATTTTTCTTTTAAAATAAAATTTACAAAAACACTTTTAATAAGAACAGTGTAAGTGGAAAACATGTAACAAATAGATTTTATCATGACATCATCTGGAGTAGTTCTATTAAAAACTACAATACAAATTCTTATTTATATAAGCAGATCCTGACAGCTTTCAATTAATTTAAGTGAAACCACAACAAGAATTAAAATGTATTAATGCTCATGTCAATAAAATCTGCAATCTATATCGGCACTTCAGGCTGGCATTACAAACATTGGAAAGGAACATTCTATCCGGAGGATATAAAAGAAAAAGACCAGCTGGCTCAATACATACAAACGTTCCATACAGTTGAATTAAACAACTCCTTTTACCATCTCCCTCTACGCAACACATTTAAACAATGGAAAAAATCCGTTCCGGAAAATTTCATATTCGCTGTAAAAGGAAGCCGTTATATAACTCACATGAAAAAGCTTAAGGAAAGCAGCGAAGCCATACATGCATTTCTTCATAATGCTTCAGGCTTAAAAGAAAAACTCGGTCCCATTCTTTTTCAATTACCACCCGGATGGAAAATTAACACACAAAGACTGGAAGATTTTCTAAAACAACTTCCGGAACATTTCCGTTTTGCCTTTGAATTCCGGAATACAAGCTGGTACACAGAAGAAGTATACACCCTGCTTCGAAAATATAATTGTGCATTTTGTATTTACGAGCTCGATAGACATACATCACCTATGGAAGTAACAACAGACTTTGTATATGTTCGCCTGCATGGACCTGCAGGAAAATACCAGGGCAGCTACAGCAAAAGACAATTAAACAGTTGGGCAAAAAAATGTATAAACTGGCAACAGAATCACAAAAATGTTTTTATCTATTTTGATAATGACCAGGAAGGTTATGCAGCTTTTAACGCGCAAACGCTCCAACAGCTGTTGGATAAAAAAACACATTGACCATTCATAATTTCAATGGCAATAATGGAAATAACTAAAAAAAAACAGAGGAAATAAATATTCATAATTTATTTCCTCTGTTTTTTTCTTCACAAATGGATTATACCTTCTGTTTTATTTCTTCCTGTTCAGATAATTCAACACGATTGAGACCTTTAATAGCGGGTGCCGTAAGCACCTCCCCGGTATGTGAAAAACGCGAACCATGGCATGGACAATCCCATGACTTCTCTGACTGGTTCCATTCTACAGAACATCCCATGTGCGGACAATCAGGATGAATAGCAAATAATTGCCCGCTAGTATTTTTATATACTGCTATATTACAGCCTTCGTACCTACCAATCTTTCCTTCATCATGCGCAAGCTCAGACATCCCTTCAATCTCTTCAATTGAAATCTTTTGACCTATTAATGTACTGATTACATCAATACTTTCTTTTACAGCGCGTGTAAATCCTGCAACCGGTTTAAAACGTGAGGGAGAAAACAATGCCGCATAAGGGCTGTTTCCTTTGCAGATCAAATCAGACAAAATACAAGATGCTACTGTTCCGAAGATCATTCCATTACCGCCAAAACCCGTGGCAACCCAAACATTTTCAGGATTGCCGGGCAAGTGACCAATATACGGCAGCCCATCAACAGATTCATAATATTGAGAAGACCACCTATAAGCAACTTCATTTATATCATAATACTTCCGTAAATAGCTCTCTAATTTTGTAAAACAGTATTCTGTATTTTCTTTATGGCCGGTCTTATGGTCTTCGCCGCCAAAAATCAGATATCTCATACCATTTACTTCCTGCGTTCTGTAATAATGATACGGTTCATCCAGATCATATACCAATGCATCCGGGTAATTTTCATCATTTAATGTAACCGCCATTGCGTAGCTACGGTAAGGAGCGCAGCGTGTATGTAAAATATTGATACCTGGTGGTATATGCGTGGCATAAATAACATGTGCAGTTTTAATCTTTCCTTTGGTAGTATGAACAATCGTTTCATTATTTTCATGCGTAACTTCCGTAGCCCTGCAATTCTGGACTACACAACCTCCCATTCTATCAAAGGCTCCTGCAATTCCATATAGATATTTAGTACTGTGCATTTGTGCCTGATCTGTTGCTTTAGCCGCTTTTCTGAATGAAAGAGGCACGGGAATATCATTACTTTCTTTCATATGCAAACCAGCTTCATTGGAGGCTTCAATAATTTTATCCAACTCTTTTTCCTGCTTTTCATCCTGTGCAAAAAGATATGCTGTCTTACGATCGAAACCGCAGTCAATTTCATACCCAAGAATATTCTTTTCTATTAACGCCAGGGCTTTATGAGTCACTTCATATACTTGTGCAGCTGCTTCAGCATTAAAGTTTTTCCTGATCTGATAATACGATGTATCCAACAAAGTATTTAAATGCGAAGTGGTACCGCCTGTAGTACCGAAACCAATATTCTGAGCTTCCAGTACTACACATCTTTTTCCTTCACGTTGTAATTTAAGGTCAGTACTTAAACCTGTTATGCCACCTCCTACTATTACAATATCTGCTTCGGCAGGAAGATTCTTTGATATATAGTCTGGCATATCCTGCCATAAGCTGATGCTATATCCGTCACGATTCATATTTTTATTTCTTTTATCTTTTAATATTATTTTTTATAAACTTCTCCAACATTATTTTCTTGCCATACTTTTTCCAGATACGATGAGTCTTCTGAAGTACATGGCTGTACGCTCATGATCATATACCCATTATCAATCCCTTCTTCAAATTCTTTCGCCTCTACATCCGGAATCCCAATCAAGCTACTGATAACGCCAGTGGAAAATCCGCCACGGCCTGCACCGGAAAGGCCCGCAGACAGAGGACCTGTAACAACAATGTTCCGGCCAGGTATGACTACACCTTCCTTTAAAATGTCTGTAATTCTAGTAGCAGTATTAACTGCTGCCCATAAACCTTTAATCTTCTTTTCTCCTGCATTAACATCAGTAAAATATTTTTCCCGGGTTTCTGTCAACATTATAATACTGATGGAGTTTTTCCCATATCCTTTTTGAAACAATGCATTATATGCATTCTCTATGCTTTCACGGCTTTTAAATAAACCCGTATATATGAGTTGTTTTTGTTTCGTTTCCATAATTCATTCTTTTGATGACGGTTAAATTTATATCATTTTTCACTTCATATCTTACAATGTACATTCTAATACTTACAACATTACCATTCATTATAATTTCAAAACATACATCCTCTAAACATATTATAAATAAAGAAGCACAGAATATCAAATTATTTTTATCGTGTAACAGATCTGCTAAAACATGTAATTATTTTTTATTTGCAACAGATATTTTGCATTACAATTAATTTAAAATTTATATTATGAATATTACAATCTATCCGGGAAACCCTCTACCATTAGGAGCTACCTGGGATGGCAAAGGAGTAAACTTCGCGCTTTATGCTGAAAATGCTACTGCTGTTGAATTATGCCTGTTCAATGCTCTGGAAGATGACGTTGAAACTTTAAAAATAAAACTATTTGAACGCACACATCAGATCTGGCATATATATTTGCCGGATACAAAACCAGGTCAGCTCTATGGCTACAGAGTCTATGGCCCATATGAACCGGAAAACGGATACCGGTTTAACTCTAACAAATTATTGCTTGATCCATATGCAAAAGCAATCAGTGGAACGTTTATCTGGAATGATGCCTTATTTGGTTATGAGCTGGGAAATGAACAACAGGATTTAAGTTTCAGTCACACAGACAGCGCGCCATTCACACCTAAATCAGTTGTTATAGATCCGCAATTTGACTGGCAAGGGGTCGGAAAACCTCAGATCCCATATCATGAGTCTGTTATTTATGAAGCACATGTAAAAGGATTTACAAAACTGCATCCCGAAATTCCTGAAAATATCCGCGGCACTTATGCAGCCCTTGCACACCCGGCAACAATCAACTATTTAAAAGAGCTCGGCATTACAGCGCTTGAGCTAATGCCTGTGCATCATTTCATAGATGACAAATATCTGACAGATAAAGGCCTGGTAAATTATTGGGGATATAACACCATCGGATTCTTCGCTCCTGACTCCCGTTACTGCAGCAGCGGTATACAAGGTGAACAGGTTGTTGAATTTAAAACAATGGTGCGTGAATTGCACAAAGCCGGCATTGAAGTAATTCTGGATGTTGTATACAACCACACTGCAGAAGGCAATCAACTGGGACCGACACTTTCATTCAGGGGTATAGATAATGCCTCTTATTACCGATTGAGTGATGAGAACAAA
>NZ_JBQCDF010000037.1:0-2293 GCF_051961495.1 Cytophaga sp.
GAAAGATTTGTTAGCGCTTTCAAGTAAGGAAGCTTTGTAGCCTTCCGGAATTTCCAGTATAATGGTTGCTGTTTTAGTGGTAGCTACATCCAAAGAGCCGCTGTAATTTCTTTTTTTGAAATCTTCCTGCACCTTGTCATAGTCACCGAATAAAGCACCGATTGTTACCATGTAACCGTTGCCGGCTTTTTTAACCAAATCATTTAATGTGAATGTTTCTTCCAATGAAAAATCACGGGAAATGGGAGATACTCCATAACCGTTAAACTTCCATGACTTATATTCATCCATCATCGGATATTCTGACTTAACCAATCCACTATACCTGTCCCGAACGGACTTAAAATATTCTCCCTAAGCTGCGTCATTTTTTCTTTTTAATTCAGCAGCTTTTGTTTTATTCATGCCTACATACAATAAATTTGAATCGCGGGGTATATACATGTTTGCATAAGTAAGCTGATCAATGTTGAAATCTCTATTGTAGTATTTTGAAATATAAGGAGACGAAAACCCCTTCGTAGCTGTTATTGTCCGGACACATAGGATTTTATCTAAATTTTCATTCAAAGAGATATCCAGGCTTTCGTTTAATGTATTTTCAGTATAAGGTGCAGCAGTCAGTATCAAAGATTTAAATTCAAATGTTTTGCTGTCAGGATTAAAATTATTCACGATTAACGCTTCTACACCCCTGAAAGGATTCGATAATTCGCCGTATTGCATATAACAGGTGGGATACATGAAATACTTATCATTCCACCGAATCCCCCAACTGATTTCCATAGGGCAAATTACATTTTTAATACCTGCGCTTTTGTTTCCGGTTGAAAAAATGAGATCGAAGGACTCACCTCGCTTATTCAACATGTTCATAAAAATTGTCGCAAGATAGACGTCGTATTCATTTGCACTTATATTCTCAGTGGGCATAATTTTTTCATTATTAACTACTTTTTTTCGTAGGTAATACCATGTCATTTCCATGAGCTCATTAACATCACTTCTCGTTGCAGGATTTTGTATGCCAATCTGATTCATTACATATTCTGTAGCCTCATCAGCGGTTTTTTTAAATTCATTGATACGATTTGCACATCGTTGCCACTCTTCATTTGAAAATTCTGTTTTAATTTTATTCGTTGTGCTCCTGATAGGCAAAACACTCGCATTGTCTGATCCTGTATATCGCGTTACAATAAACTTAACATGCGGCAGGTATTTTTCTCTTGGCAGGTTCCAGTCATTCATTACTTTTTCGCGCAACGAATCTACCAGTGTAAATGTCACCAGGCCGTTTTCGCCAGTCTTTTGGACCAGTTCCGGTGCACCGTTCAACGACTTGAAGTAGATATAGCTATCATTTGTAGGTACTTCAATGGTTAAAAATGTTTTTACAATCGGGAAGTCTGATGCCAGGTATATTCTTGTAAAAGGAACATTACCAGTCAATTCACTAGTCGGATTTTTAGAGATACGGGTAAAATCAATAATATCACCCGGTTCAAGATCCGGCAAGGCAAATTTATAATACGTTTCATTCAGCATTACACTCGACTTGTAGTGCAATGGAACCGAAGCATAATTTGTCTCCTTTATACCATCTTTCAATTCCAGGGTTCGGGACATTCCATTGGCTTTGATAATCGTTACTTCCGAAGAGTTTGTTTCTCCGTAGCCCGATGTATAGTAGGTGGAATATTTTTCAACAGCTGCTTTATCCTTAAGATATACCCGTGTTTTCACACGTTCAACAAAATAAATAACTTCCCCTCTTTCAATAAAATAGTTGGACGAATTGAAAAGGATTACAACCGATTCATCCTTGAATTGTTCCGGCACATCTTTTATGGATGCCGAGTGCTTGTCAAATTTTTCCGACAATGCGCTTGCGGCTAAAGCCGTTTTTTTTGCAGCTTCATCGGCCAGGTGCTGGTCTTTTTTTTCACTTGCGGTTTGGGCATAGAGTGATGAACTAATAACGAAAGCTGTTATTATTAAAAGGTAGCGCATAAAGAAAGTGGAATGAATTGTTTGATTAAGGTTTTTGATTGGTATACCTCAGTTCCCAAAAGTGTGAGTATATTACCCAACTTTTATCTTATATATAATGATGTCTGAAGAGGAAAGTAAACTTTAATTCGTTTGCATTCCCTCTCCAGACATTTTACATTTAATCGAATACGGTGATGTCCTGTATTATTTCTTTAATACAATTTTCACCTGAGTCATTTCATACATTATATCATAATACTTCACCATAGAAGCAAATTCTGTAGCCGTAAAGTCTGTC
>NZ_JBQCDF010000038.1:0-2264 GCF_051961495.1 Cytophaga sp.
GGCAACTGTTGCATACGGTGCGAGCATCGCAGCGGTATCCGCGATGTTTAATTTTAAATTCAATCTGCTTTGTACCAAAGTCAAAGAATCAATCATGCGCTGTGTTCTCGCATAAGAACATAACATAGCAGCGGTATCTGAAATATTAACCTTGGTATTTAAACCTGCTGTTGAACCGGCAACTGTAGCATACGGTGCAAGCATTGCAGCAGTATCAGCGATATTTAATTTTAAATTCAACCTGCTTTGCACCAAACTCAATGAATCAAGCATGCGCTGGGTTCTTGTATAAGTGCTCAGCATGGAAGCGGTATCAGAAATATTTAATTTAGTGGCAATTGAATTATTTACAGTTGATGCATTTGCATACGGTGCCAGCATTGCAGCAGTATCAGCGATATTTAATTTTAAATTCAACCTGCTTTGTACCAAACTTAAAGAATCGATCATGCGTTGTGTTCGGGCATAAGAATCTAACATAGCGGCCGTATCTGAAATATTAACCTTGGTATTTAAACCTGCTGTTGAACCGGCAACTGTAGCATATGGTGCAAGCATTGCAGCCGTATCAGCGATATTCAATTTTAAATTGATTCTGTTTTGTATCAAAGTCAAAGAATCGATCATGCGCTGTGTTCTGGCGTACGTGCTCAGCATGGAAGCGGTATCAGCAATATTTAATTTAGTCGCAATCGAATTATTTATAGTTGACGCATTTGCATACGGGGCGAGCATTGCAGCGGTGTCAGCAATATTTAATTTTAAATTTAGGTTGCTTTGAACCAGGCTTAAAGAATCAATCATGCGTTGTGTTCTGGCATAAGTGCTCAGCATGGAAGCAGTGTCAGAAATATTTAATTTAGTTGCTATTGAATTATTTACAGTTGACGCATTTGCATACGGCGCAAGCATCGCAGCCGTATCCGCAATATTTAATTTTAAATTAATTCTGCTTTGAACCAGATTCAAAGAATCGATCAGACGCTGTGTTCTGGCATAAGAACCCAACATAGCAGCAGTATCTAAAATATTTAATTTAGTAGCTATTGAATTATTTACTGTTGATGAATTTGCATACGGTGCGAGCATTGCAGCAGTATCTGCAATATTTAATTTAGTAGCTATTGAGTTATTTACTGTTGACGCATTTGCATACGGCGCCAGCATCGCAGCCGTATCCGCAATATTTAATTTTAAATTGATTCTGTTTTGTACCAAATTCAAAGAATCAATCATGCGTTGTGTTCTTGCATAAGAACTCAGCATGGAAGCAGTATCAGAAATATTTACTTTGGTATTTAATCCTGATGTTGAACTGGCAACTGTGGCGTATGGTGCAAGCATCGCGGCGGTATCCGCGATGTTTAATTTTAAATTGATCCTGCTTTGAACCAGATTCAAAGAATCGATCAGACGCTGTGTTCTGGCATAAGAACCCAACATAGCGGCAGTATCTAAAATATTTAATTTAGTAGCTATTGAATTATTTACTGTTGATGAATTTGCATACGATGCGAGCATTGCAGCCGTATCAGCAACATTTAATTTTAAATTCAACCTGCTTTGAACTAAGCTTAAAGAATCAATCATACGTTGTGTTCTTACATAAGTGCTGAGCATTGCAGCAGTATCTGCAATATTTAATTTAGTAGCTATTGAGTTATTTACTGTTGACGCATTTGCATACGGTGCGAGCATTGCAGCAGTATCAGCAATATTTAATTTTAAATTAATTCTGCTTTGAACCAAGCTTAATGAATCAATCATGCGTTGAGTTCTTGTATAATTGCTCAGCATGGAAGCTGTATCAGAAATATTTACTTTAGTATTTAATGCTGATGTTGAACTGGCGACTGTTGCGTACGATGCAAGCATTGCAGCGGTGTCACCGATATTTAATTTTAAATCCAATCTGCTTTGCACTAAAACCAAAGAATCAATCATGCGCTGTGTTCTTGCATAAGTGCTCAGCATGGACGCCGTATCGGAAATATTTAACTTAGTTGAAATCGAATTATTCACAGTTGATGTATTTGCATACGGTGCAAGCATCGCAGCGGTGTCAGCGATGTTTAATTTTAAATTCAATTTGCTTTGTACCAGACTCAAAGAATCAATCATGCGTTGTGTTCTGGCGTAAGTGCTCAGCATGGAAGCCGTATCAGTAATATTTAATTTAGTCGCAATTGAGTTATTTATTGTTGATGCATTTGCATACGGGGCGAGCATTGCAGCAGTATCAGCGATGTTTAATTTTAAATTCA
>NZ_JBQCDF010000039.1:0-4315 GCF_051961495.1 Cytophaga sp.
TCCTTTCCTTGCTTATCGCTTCTTATTTTTTTGTATCTTCTGATCAGTTTCTTATTGTCAGCAATATGTTCTGCCAAAATATGAGTTTTGAAACAGTTCCTCCCTGTTTTGATAAAGTACATTGATGTGAGTAAGAATACACCAGCTAATAACCGGTTTGGGTCAGGTTCAAAATTTAAATGAATAATGGAGTTCACAGAAGATCAGACGCTTTTTCAGATTGTTTTTGATTCTGCTGCAAATGGTATTGCGGCCATGCAGCCCATATATGACGCAAGCGGCAAGGTAGATGATTTTTCCGTCCTGCTGTTCAACAAATACATCCTTCAATGGGTTGGTGATATAGATTATAAAGGCAAACGTTATACGGAAATTTTTCCCATGGCGCGGCAAAACGATGTGCTTGGGAAATTTATTGAGGCAGCTGAAACCGGTATCACCACCAGCTTTGAACGCATGTATGAAGTGGCAGGATCAAACCATTGGTTCCGGTTTACCGCAACCTATCAGGCGGGGCTGCTGATTGTAACCCTGGAGAATATAACAGAACCCAAACAGACAGAGCTGGCACTGCACAAGGCCCTGGAACATGCCGAAAAACAAGAGCGTCTGTATAATTCCATTACCAATAACACTCCGGATCTGGTGTACGTGTTCGATCTGCAATACCGGTTTACCTATGCCAACAAAGCCTTGCTGGCCATGTGGGGTAAATCAGCGGAAGATGCCATTGGCCGTGGCTTGCGTGAGAATGGTTATGAAGAATGGCACGCACAGATGCATGAGCGTGAGATTGATGAAATCATTGTTACAAAAAAACCGTTTCGTGGTACCGTATCTTTTCCGCATGCCGAGCTGGGCAGGCGCATCTATGATTACATCCTCGTACCTGTACTGAATGGCAAAGGGGAAGTGGAAGCCATAGCCGGCACCACCCGTGATATTACCGATATCAAGCGCGTGGAAGAAGAGCTTAAACGCAGTGAGGCACGTTTCCGCAACATGCTGCAGGAAGCTCCGGTTGCGGCTACTCTGTTCATGGGCCCCGACCTGGTGATTGAAATTGCCAATGAACTTACCCAGCAATATTGGTGGAAGAGTAAAGACATTATCGGCAAGCCCCTTGCTGAGGCCGCTCCCGAGCTGGAAGAGCAGCAGATGATCAGCTTGCTGAAAGACTTGTATCAGCGCGGAGGGGCGGCAAGTTATTCAGAAAGTCCGATTACCTTCCGCAAGAATGACGCCTTGAAAGAGGGGTATTATAATTTTTCGATTAAAACCTTGCATGACAATGATGGCCGGGTAGAAGGAATCCTCAGCCTGGGCGTGGATGTGACCGAACAGGTCAGGGCGCGTAAACAGATAGAAGCAAGTGAGGCACGTTTAAAATCGATGATTGACCAGACACCTGCCCCAACCCTCGTGCTCATGGGCGATGATCTGGCGATTGAACAGGTGAATGCACCTATGCTGCAATTGCTGGGCCGTGGCGACGATGTGCTGGGAATTCCTTTGCTTACTCTCATGCCGGAACTGAAAGGACAGTATATCTGGGAACAGGTTGAAAAAGTTTACCGCGAAGGAACAGCCTTTGATCAGTCTGAAGTGCTGGTACCGCATGAGCGCAACGGTATCCTGCAGGATTATTATTATAACATCGCTTACCGGCCGCTGAAAGAAGACGGGCAAATCACCGGTATGATCCAGGTGGCCATTGATGTAACCGAGCAGGTTACCGCTCGCAAAAAACTCGAGGAAAGCGAGACGCGTTTTCGCGCGCTGGTAAATGCTTCTTCGGACGTTGTATACCGTATGAATGCTGACTGGAGCGAGATGCGTGAGCTGGAAGGCCGGGGCTTCCTCGCGGATACTGGTGAGGCAATGCCCGACTGGGCTGTAAAATACATTCACCCGAAAGATTACGAAAAAGTTCAGCAGGCTGTGGCAGATGCTGTTTCGGGAAAATACGTCTTTGAATTGGAGCATCGTGTGCTGAAAGCCGATGGTACGATAGGCTGGACCTTCTCGCGCGCTGTGCCCATATTCGACCAGCAGAACAACATCATCGAATGGTTTGGCTCCGCAGCAGATATTACTGCACAGAAAGAAGTGCAGGCAATTATTAAAGAAAGCGAAGAGAAGTTCAGCCAGATGGCTGACCTGGTGCCGCAGATCATCTGGACCGGTAAAGCCGATGGTTACGTGGATTACTTCAACAAACGCTGGTACGAATACACCGGTTCGAAGGAAAACCTGGGCGGCGATCAAAGCTGGATTCACGTGCTGCATCCTGATGATGCACCTATGGTAACGGAAAACTGGTACAACAGCGTGGTGAATGGTATGCCCTACCAGCTTGAATTCCGCATCAAAAACGGTTCTACGGGCGAGTACCGCTGGTTCCTGAGTAAGGCATTGCCTATACGCGATAAAACAGGTATCATCACTAAATGGTTTGGTACCTGCACCGATATTCATGAACAGAAAACACTTACTACCAGGCTCGAAAGTCTGGTTGCCGCACGTACCAAAGAACTGCAGCGTTCCAACGAAGACCTGCAGCAGTTTGCACACGTTGCTTCCCATGATTTGAAAGAACCCGTGCGGAAAATAAAAACATTTACCGGCAGGCTCGAAGACCAGCTGCAGGGAAAACTGGATGAACCTGCAACCCGATATATTGAAAAGATACAGGCTGCTACAGACCGTATTTACACTATGATAGACGGTGTATTGGCATACTCCACCATCAATGCCAATAAGCAGAAATCTGAAGAAGTGGATCTGAACGTTGTATTGAAAAATATTGAAGCCGACCTGGAAATTCCTTTGCAGAAAAATGGCGGCACGATACAGTATCACAATCTCCCAACCCTTGAAGGGGCACCGGTATTACTCAATCAATTATTTTACAACCTCATTAACAACTCCATTAAATTTGCAAAAGCCGATGTGCCGCCACAGATACTGGTTAGCTCAGAAACAATTGCCGCAGGCCACATCAGTCTTTTCCGCATAACCGTGCAGGATAATGGTATTGGTTTTGATGCCGAAATGGCTGATCAGATTTTTGAAACTTTCACGCGTCTCAATTCAAAAGACAAATATGAAGGCACGGGCTTAGGATTATCCCTTTGTAAAAAAATAGTAGAGCGCCATAATGGCAGCATTGTAGCCACCGGCAGCAAAGGAGTGGGTGCCACGTTTGTGATCACCCTGCCGATGAAGCAAAAGGCTGCGGGGATATAAGAGGTGGGCTGCAATTGTTCTTGCAGTCATGGTCTGCGGCTCGCAGTCATATTCTAACTTCGCTCTTCGCGGTTTGTATTCATTGCGGTGAAGCAATACCAGGTAAAGTATTTACAATCTTTTAATAGATAAATAGAATAGAATTAAAAACGAGGCCCCGCGATTTTAATAGCGGGGCCTCGTTTTAATGTGTCGTGTATATCACCTTCATGAGTTATGCATGTATGCTTGCCATTTTTTCACATTCTTCGGCGCATCTTCTGCACGCGTCTGCACATTTTTTGCAATGCTCCATATGAGTATGCTTTTCACACTCCTGCGCACAATCACGGCAAATCTCTGCACATTCGGCGCACAGGTGCGTAGCATGGCTTCCACCTATGCTCATGAGCTCTGCTGTTGCCGCGCAAACAACGGCACATTGTCTGTCGAGCTCTACACAATGTAAAAGCATCGCAACATCACTTTCTCTAAGGCATTCTGTTGCACAACACTGGCATGCCACTGCACATGCAATACATGCATCAATGCAGTCCTGAAATTTCTGGTCCTTCATAGCTGTAATTTTTTAGTTTGAAATAGTATGGTTTACGGTATAAAATAAAAGTGCATTCGTATGGTATAGTAAAGATAGGCTTGTATGGTGTGTCAGGTATTGCAGGTTTTAAGGGAATGGTTACATGATTTCAGATATTATGTGCTGACACTTCACTATGGAGTGCAATGTACAGGCCATTTCACGCTGGCACAGCGGTCTGCCTTGTGTGAGGCTTTTGTATCAGACAGATCATCAGTTCCAGCACGTTCTTTTTTAAAGGGAAAACAAAAAAGCCTGCAAGAACGCTTGTTCATTGCCGGCTTTTCATGACAATATGTACAAAGTTTACCAGACTAAAAGTTTCTCATGCAATCACAATATGCATCGGTTAAAAATCTACGAGCAATTATTTATTTCAATCACCACGCAAGCACCTGTTGGTAGTCCAATTCTTTTTTAAGCATCACCAATGGACTGTTAAACTGTAATTCTTTAACAACCGTAAAGCCATGTTTTTTATACCAGGGT
>NZ_JBQCDF010000040.1:0-14085 GCF_051961495.1 Cytophaga sp.
TATGAGAATTATTTTAGTTACTAAAATTTGCTATTTTAGCTGATTAATAAACTTTTGTTATGAACAAAATTAATGTACTATTTGTATGTCTTGGCAATATTTGCCGTTCTCCGATGGCAGAGGGCATTTTTAAGAATATTGTTAAGAAAGAAGGGCTGGAAAAATATTTTTCAATTGACTCTGCAGGCACAAGCAGGTATCATATTGATGAAGATCCGGATCACCGGGCAACAGGTACCTGTGCAGAAAAAAACATTATATTGAATCACAAAGGGCGTGAATTTGTTGAGAAAGATTTGATAAATCAGCATGTGATTCTGGCCATGGATAAAGACAACCTTGCCAATATTAAAAAACTTATAACACCGGAAATTGAAAGACTGGAAAGTAAGTCTGAAATTTTTCTGATGCGCGATTTTGATTCTGAACATACCGGAGCAAATGTGCCGGATCCTTATTATGGAGGGCAGGAGGGATTTTATCAAGTTTTTGATATGCTGGAACGCTCATCCTATGAATTATTAAGCTATATTCGCAGGAAGCATTCCATCTGATTACATAGAGCAGTTTTGCACAGAAATTTTGTTTACGCATGAATAAAGAAACGATTGAGTCCTTATTAATTCAGGTTACCGGACCGGATGTTACCGTCCAGGAAGTCAGGCCAATTGGTGGAGGGAATACAAGCAGGGCTTTTGGAGTTAAATCTTCAAAAGGAAATTTCTTTATTAAGACAAATCGTGCAGGGCTGGTAGACATGTTCGAAAAAGAAGTACGGAATCTGGAATTGCTTCGCAGAGCTGTACCTCAGAATACGCCTGAAGTGGTTGGTTATGGAACGGTAGATCACATAAGCTATTTTATTCTAAAGCTGATTGAACCGGGCAAACGGGTGCCTGATTTCTGGGAAGATTTTGGAAGGACGCTTGCTGAAGTTCATAAAGTGCATAGTACTTCTTTTGGGTTGGAATATGATAATTATATAGGGGCATTGCCTCAATCAAATAAACAACACACAAACTGGGTCGATTTTTTTGTGGAAGAACGGATATGGCCGCAGGCACGTAAAGCAGAAAAGGTATTGGGCACAGAAATTATTTCTATGATCGATAAACTATCCGTGCGGCTGCCTGACCTGCTTACACAGTCGAAACCAGCCTTATTGCATGGAGATCTCTGGAGCGGTAATTTCACGCTTAATCAAAAAGGTACCGTATGTTTTGTTGACCCTGCATCATATTTCGGGAACCGGGAAATAGAAATTGCTTTTACAAAATTGTTCGGTGGTTTTGAAGATGAATTCTATGAAGCATATAAAGAAGTTTTACCGCTTGATAAAGGATTTTTTGATACCAGGGCAGATATATACAATCTATATCCGTTATTGGTGCATGTCAATCTATTCGGTGGCTG
The DNA here is from genome assembly GCF_051961495.1 of Cytophaga sp. Taxonomy (NCBI): domain Bacteria; kingdom Pseudomonadati; phylum Bacteroidota; class Cytophagia; order Cytophagales; family Cytophagaceae; genus Cytophaga; species Cytophaga sp. The sequence continues at coordinate 1,414 of NZ_JBQCDF010000040.1, forward strand.
GTATATTGCTTCGGTAAGGGAAACCTTAAAACGTTTCGTCTGATCCTTCAGCATATTTTCTTCGGAAGCTCATTTTTTGAATAAGACGTTCAATAATAAGATCACTGAGCTTTACAGCTAATTCCCTGCTGTCAGGTATCCCGGAAAAAATTTCCCGTACTTTATTTTCTGCAACATCGATCCGGTATAAACCATTCCAAAGGGTAGTCTGATCTTTTTCCAGTAAAAAATGTATTTGTTTTAATAAGTTTTGCTTAAAAACAGAAACATCCGGAGTATCAAGCTCCGGATGTTCTGGTATGGTAAGATTAAATATTTCTAAAGAATTACTCACCTTTTGCTTTAGCAGGTTTTTTAGCTGCTGCTTTTTTAGCAGGCGCTGCTTTTTCTTCTTTTGCCGGAGCCTCAGCCTTGGCTGCTGCTTTTTTCGCTGCAGGTTTTTTGGCAGGTGCTTCTTCAGAAGCTGTTTCTGCTTTTACTTCCGCTTTTTTATCTTCTTTCTTGCTTTCTTTTTTCTCAACAAGAATTTCAGGGAAGTTCGCTAAGATGATGGTGTACCAGTTTGCCAGTTTTTTAATATCTGAATGGTATACTTTTTCACGATCGTATTCAGGTAGAACGGCTGCCAAGAAAGCGGCCAATTCATCGTTTGAAGACTTAGCCGTTATTTTAATATCAGAGCCAAATGTCTTATGAATTTTCTGTAATACAGTTTCCAATGCTACAGAACCATCTTTGTCGGTTGTGTAGATCGAAATTTCATTTAAGATTGATACTCTCTCGTTGGCACCTGCAACAAAACGCTTTTTAGACGCATCAAGTGCTTCTAAGATTACACCATTTTTTGTAGGCTTAAGTATTTTAAATAAACCACCTCTACCGGATACGGCTGCTACTTCTCTTAACTCCATTTTAATTTATTATTCGAAATAATGATTACTAAACGATTGATTATAATTTAAAATAAACAGGAATGCTTGTTTGGGATTTAAAACCTGGCGCTTTAAACTTTAATAATTTAACTACACGCGCAGCTTCTTCACCACAGCCTCCGCCGATGTTTTTTACAACACTCACATTGGTAAGTGTACCATCTGCTTCCAAAACACCCGCAACGATACATTCACCCTGAATTCTGTTACGCTTAGCTGTTGGTGGATACAACAAATGCGAATTGATGAATTCATACATTGCTGTTTGTCCGCCTTCATAATACTGAGCTGCCGGAATAACCTTGCTTGGCGCTGTCTGAGCAGTAATTTCACTGTAAGAGAATACTGCTGCGATGCCAATAGCCAGAATAAATAAGAAGTGTTTCATAATTTCAGTTTGGTTACGGTTTAATTTACAATTATATGAAAAATCATTGTAAGTAGTATTACTTTTATTTTGAAATCTGTTGATTGATTTCATGTATATAGGCAAGTAATTCTTCTTTTCCTTTTCCTGATTCTGAAGAGGTTGTAAAGCTCTTTGGTAATTCTTCCCAGTCTTCGCCCAACACTTTTGCCCATTGGGCCAGATTGCGGTTTGTCTGGGTAACAGATTGTTTGTCTGCCTTTGTAAATACGAGACTGAATGGAATACCGTTGCTTGCGAGCCAGCTAACCTGTTCAAGATCCGATTTCATCGGGTCATGCCTGGAATCTACCAATAGAAATACATTGGTCAGGTTAGCTCTGTTTTTTAAGTAATCATGTACCATGCGCCCCCATTTGATGCGGCTGGATTGGCTTGCTTTGGCAAAGCCATAACCGGGTAAATCGGTTAAGATCCAGGAATCTTCAATATTAAACATGTTAATTAATTGTGTTTTCCCGGGTTTTGAGGAAGTCATAGCCAGATTTTTGACCCCTGTTAACATATTGATTAGAGAAGATTTACCAACGTTTGAACGACCAATAAATGCATATTCAGGCAGACTGTTTTCAGGACATTTTTTATAATCATCGTAACTGCTGATGAATTTTGCATTCAATTTCATAAAATCGTATAATTAAATCGACCTACAATTTACTAATATTATACGATTACTTGACTTTCATAGGTTTTATTATTCGAATTACTTACAATTGCATACTGAATAGTTTTTCCAAAAATTGTATTAATCAAACGTAACCTTTACATTTAAGTTCGTGTTAAAGAAGAAATGTAGATTATTTCTAGAAATTTCAGAAAATATGAAATCAACCAATTATAAAATGCTTTTTTCTAAAATTTTATTTTTAGGATATCTGTGCTGTTTTATAAACTTTTTTTCAGCTGCTCAAAATGAGAAAAGATTTATCAAGGATGGTGATGCAGCCCAGGAAAGCGGTGATAATAAAACGGCTTTAAACCTATACTTACAAGCATATAAATTAAATCCTTCCAATGCCAGTTTAAATAACAAAATCGGTATTCAGTATTTACGTTCCGATTACCCGCACAAATGCTTGTCTTACTTTGAACAAGCCTATAAACTGGATCCTAAAGTAGATAAGGATATTTTATTTAATCTCGGAGTTGCATACCAGGAAAACTTGAAATTTGATGAAGCGATTGATTTTTACTCGAAATTCAAAGCTACGCTTGAACCGGGAAGTCCATTTATAAGCAAGGTAGACCGCAGATTATACGAATGCCAGAACGGTAAGGAATTCGTCGCCAATCCGGTTGATGTGCAGATTACTTCAGTAAGTAAAATTGTGAATTCCACCTATCCGGATTTTGCACCTGTTATTTCTGCTGATGAGAAAGTAATGATCTTTACTTCCAGAAGACCCGGCAGTACAGGCGGTTTGCTTGATGAAACCGGCCAGTATTATGAAGATATTTACATTTGCAAAAAAGTAAACGGACAATGGGGAGCTCCACAGAATATAGGAACAAATATTAATACCGACGGACATGATGCAAGTATCGCACTTTCTGCAGATGGTTCAGAATTGTTCATTTACAAAGATGATGGCGCAGGCGATATCTATTATTGCAAGCAGCGTGCAGACGGATCCTGGTCAAAACCGCTGCCGATAGAAGGATCCGTAAACAGCCGTTCTTACTATGAAAATGCTGCTGCCGTTTCTCCGGATGGAACAACGTTGTTTTTTGCCAGTAACAGAGAAGGCGGCTATGGCGGTCTTGATCTGTACATGGTAAAAATGAATGATAAGGGTTTCTGGGGTAAACCAACAAACCTGGGTGATGTGATCAATACACCTGAAGATGATGAAGGTCCGTTTATGGATTTTGATGGTGTAACCTTATACTTTTCTTCCAGAGCGCACAAAGGAATGGGTGGCTACGATATTTTTAAAACCGTATTTGACTCAACCAGAAATCAATGGATAGAACCTATCAACATGGGATATCCGATCAACTCTGCCGATAACGATATTTATTTTGTATTGTCCGGTGATGGTTCTCATGGCTACTACGCGTCTTCAAAGGATGAAGGCGTAGGTGAAAAAGATATTTATATGATCACCATGCCGCCAAGGGAAGATAGAGACGCGTTGATTGAAAAAATGCAGGCGATGAATTTGGAGGTTCCGGAAGTTGCAACAACACCTACACCGGTAATACCTGTCGCCAATGCTGCTGTAGTGCCGGTCACAATTAAAGGGGTTTTAAAAGACGCCGTTACAGGCACGCCGATTCAGGCGCCGGTTCAGCTTACCAATGCAAACGGAGAACTGGTATCTGAGTTTAAAGTCGGACCCGATGGTATGTATTCTTTTGTAGTTAAAGATGCAGCCGCAAGCAATTATACATTATCAGCAGAAAAAGAAGGATACGGATTTGTTAACAAAACATTCTCTGCACCGGCAATGGCGGCAAACAAACAGGAAATTACACAAAACCTGGTATTGAAAAAGCTGGAAGTAGGCAATGTCTATGTATTGAGAAATATTTACTTTGATTTCGATAAAGCCACATTAAAATCAGCATCAACCAAAGAGCTGAATAATTTACTGGCATTATTAAAATCCAATCCTTCTATGAAGATCGAAATTTCAGGACATACCGATAGCAAAGGTTCTGATAGTTATAATGAAGTGCTCTCCAGAAAACGTGCCCAGGCAGTTGTAAACTGGCTGGTGGCAAATGGTATTTCAAGAGATCGCTTAACTTACGAGGGGTATGGCGAATCAAGACCGCTTGCCAGCAACGATGATGAAGAAGAAGGACGGGAATTGAACAGAAGAACAGAATTTAAAATCATCAAACGTTAATCATCAACACGGATGCATGTAAGAGGACTGATTTTTACGATATCCCTGTTTGTAGTATCCATCAGTGTTTCTTTTTCTCAAAGCAATAAACTGTTTTTAAGAAAAGGAAATCAATGCTACAAAAAAGGCCAGTATAAAAATGCATATGCATTTTATGAGCAGATTCTTAAATCAGATCCCAACAATACCAAGGTCTTATATAGAGCCGGTGTCTGCAACCTCTACAGATATTCAAAAGAACAGGCGCTGGCAGATTTTGAAAAAGTATACCAGACAGATTCACTCTACGACAAATACCTGTATTACTGGCTGGGCAGAGCCAACCATCTGAATTTTAAGTTTGACGAAGCAATCCGTTTTTATACTTCATTTTTATCAAAAGTTTCTGCATCCAGTATTCAGTATAAAGAAGTGCAGCGCTATATATATCAGGCTAGCTGCGCGCGCGATTTTGTTGCCAACCCTTCCAGCAATTATGTGCGGAATCTTGGTCCGGTTGTGAACTCAAGCTTTTCGGATCATAGTCCGATTACCTCCGTTACCGACACATTCATTCTGTTTACGTCACGAAGAGTGACTGATGCGAAGGCAAAAGAAGAGTATGACGGCGAACCTTTTGAAGATATATTTTTTACATCCCGGAATGCACAAGGAGAGTGGAGTAAACCTGAATCGTTCCATTTAAATACAACCGGTCACGACGCTTCCATCCAGTTGTTTGATAACGACACCAAACTCTATATATACAGCTATCTGCACGACGGTGATATTTACCTGACAGAAAAAGTGGATGGAAGCTGGCAAACGCCCGTATCTTTTGAAGAAATCAATTCCGTAGATTTTGAAGCAGATGCATTCATGACAAAAGATGGTAAGACGGTATATTTTGCTTCCAATCATTTAAAGAAAAACGGCGACCTGGATATCTGCTTCATCACGAAAGACGCAGCCGGGGCATGGAGCAAACCGCAGCTGCTGCCATCAGTAATCAATACCGATGAAGATGAAGATGCTCCATACATTACAGCAGACGGGAAAACCATGTATTTCAGTTCACGCGGCCATACCAGTATGGGCGGATATGATGTATTCAGGTCTGTGCTTGATTCCGCAACCGGTAAATGGACCAAACCTGTGAATCTGGGATATCCGGTAAATACCCCCGATGATGATTTGTATTTTTGTCTTTCTTCCCAGACAAGCCGGGCATTCATGTCTTCTTACAGAACAGGAGGGTATGGCGAAAAAGATATTTATGAAGTGCTTACCATTGAACAGGTACAAGTGGAAGGCTTGCTGGTTGATGAACATAAAAACCGGATCGATGGCGCCGGTTATACCATAACCATTACGCCTGTGGAAACGGCTTCCAAGAATGCTGCTATGCAGACGGTAAACACATCGGCAGATGGTAGCTTTCGTGTAAATTGTTTATCTGATAATGCTTACAGCGTTTTGGTTGTACATGCGGCAGATACATTGTTTGCAGACACCCTGCAGCTTGAGCTGGAGGAAGAAAAAAACAAAAGTGTTTCTTATACCTGTATGATTTCATTGCCGAAGCAGGCAGACATTGACAGTACGGTCGTATCTGTTGTTGCAAGAGACACTGTAATCGCGAAGAGAGTACCTGTTCAGCAGGTAATTTATTTCGGTTCAATGATTTCAGATCTGGGGCCTGCCTCTAAAAACGAACTCCGGAAGTTAATTGCCAATCTGGAAAAAGATTCCCTGGCACAAATCACTATAAACGGACATGCTGATGGCTCCGGTCCTGAAAAACTGAATGAGAAATTATCTGAAAAGCGCGCCCTTGCAGTTAAAGAATATTTAATCTCAAAAGGTATTTCTCCTGCCCGTATCCGGGTAGCTTCTTTTGGTTCTCAGAAACCCATTGCTTCCAATGATACAGATGCAGGCAGAGCCAAAAACAGACGGGTAGAGATTATTATTGAGTAATTTTTTAAAGGCTGGCGCAAGGTTTTTTTGTGCCATAATTCCCTTCAATTTTAATTTGTTCATGTGCCCACACCCTGGTCTGTGGCTCCGCCGCGGCGGACAGACCAGCCACTACACTGCTGGCGCAAGGTTTTCCTTGTGCCATGATTTCATGTGCGACCCCGCCGGGGGGCGGGGATGTTTTCATAACTATGTGGCTATAAACATTTGACTCCTCCGGAGTCATTACGCGCAATTCAACCAAGTATTTCAATTTATTCAGTATTGCTATAGTTTTATAGCTATTTTCGATAGTTTAATCGATTAAGTGTTAGTCATGACTCCGGAGGAGTCAAATGTTTATAGAAAATTCATAACAGGAAGCTACGCCCCCTTCGCCGCGGCAAAGGGGGCACACAATATACTACTTCGAACGAGACATATTTTTTACCAGCCCTTAGAATACTAAAAGGCAATTCCTTACCTTTGCAGCTATGTCAACAACCGTTAAGCCCTATCAGGAAATGCAGAGTGGGAAACGTGAGCAGGTAGAGCTTATGTTTAACAACATTTCACCTAAATACGATTTACTAAACAAAGTATTGAGTTTAGGTATAGATAAGATCTGGAGAAAAAAATCCCTGAACCTGCTGAAAAGCAACCAGCCAAAGGTTATTCTGGATGTGGCTACCGGAACAGCGGACCTGGCGATAGAAGCAGCAGGCAGGCTTAAACCGACTTCCATTATAGGAATTGATATTGCCGAAGAAATGCTTCAGATCGGTAGGGAAAAGATCCGGGCAAGAAAATTAGATCAGATCATTACCTTGCAAAAAGGAGATTCAGAAAAAATCAATTTCCCGGACAATACTTTTGATGCGGTTGTCGTTTCATTTGGTGTGCGTAATTTCGAACACCTGGAAATTGGTTTGGGCGAGATTTACAGAGTGTTAAAACCGGGGGGAAATATTATGGTGCTGGAATTCTCCAAACCACAGAAAGCTCCTTTTAAGCAGGTTTATCAGTTCTACTTCAAAAACATCCTTCCGGTAATAGGCAAGCTGGTTTCTAAAGATACCGCTGCTTATACCTATCTGCCTGATTCTGTGAATGCTTTTCCCGACGGGAAGGCGTTTTGCAGTATTCTGGAAAAACTGGGATTTGGAATTGAACATTATAAACCGTTCACCTTTGGCGTATGCACCGCATATGTAGGGAAGAAATAAAAATATTGAATAAGAATGCAGTTCATGAAATACATAAGTTTCCTTTTTTTATCTGTTTGTCTGGTACTACATGCTCAGGCGCAGGATCCGCGCTGGACAAACCTGCCAAGCTATGATGATAAAATCATGCATTACGGCTTTACCTTGGGTGTAAATGCCTCGGGTTTTAAATCAAAGGTTTCTTCCAACTACTTTTCAGATTCATTGCTTAGCGCCACTCCTAAATATACACCGGGTTTTTCGCTGGGTTTTATTGTGAACCTGCGTTTGCATGATCATTTTGACCTGCGTTTATTGCCAACGGTTGGTTTTTACAGCCGTAGTATTACCTATGACTTTCTTCATTCTTCTGAAACACAGACTATTGAATCGACCTTTATGGAGTTTCCTTTATTGCTGAAATACAAGTCTCAGCGCAGAAGCAATTCCAGGATGTATGTGATCGGCGGATTTAAAGCGGCGCTGGAAGCCGGGGCGAAGAAGAAACAGCGGAAGATTACAGACCTGCGTACCAATGGGTTTGATTTCTGTCTGGACCTTGGGGTAGGGGCGGATTTCTATTTCCAGTTGTTCAAATTTTCACCGGAAATCCGTTTTTCACACGGATTGCTGAATCTTTTGAGCCATGACCCGAATATATATAGCAATAGCCTCAGCCGCTTATCTTCTAATACGATTTCCCTTTATATCAATTTTGAATAATGTGGAATATTATTGATAGAAAAGTGGATTAAAAACAGAAAAGTATATATATTTGGTATACGATAACAATTAATTAAACTAAAATAAATCAAACTAGTATGAAAAAAGTTTTACTTTCTTTATCAATGCTTGCAGCAGTAATGTCTGCAAATGCACAAACGAATGTAGGCGTAGGTGCTTATGATGATTTTAACCAGGCTGGAGAATATGGTACTGCAACAAGTGGTTTGTATTGGTTCTCTGATGCAGTATGGACTCAATTCTATCCGAACTTTGATGCAACTTCAGGTTCTCCTGCAACGCCAACAAGAAGAACAGGGACTCAAATGGTATTTACTGTTAATAAAGCTGCGAACTATACATTAAGTGGTAGCCAAACAGATGATAATGCTAAATATTCTCCATTCGGTTTAAGCTTTGGAGATGATGGTGCTACTCCTCCGGTTGACAATGTAATTGATATTTCAGGCAAAAAAACTTTATCAGTAGACCTTAAGGCTTACAAAGCTGTTACTGTAAGAGTTCAGTTAAAAGACGCTAACGATAAAACAATTGAAGCAACTGCCGGAACAGGTGCATCATGGTCATTTGACGTAACTACTACTCTTAAAACATTCACATTAGATATTTCTAATGGTGTTGCTTTAGATTGGAGCTCTGGTAGCGCTGTAGATGTTACAGGTTTTGATTATACTAAAGTTTCTAAAGTATTGTTCTTCGTTGATCCGGGTTTTGCAGGTACAGATATTCAACCAGGTTCTACACCAAGTGGCCAGTATGGCGCTGGTTTCCAACCTTCAACCTTCAACGGTGCAGTTACTATGGATAACTTCAAAGTAGGTACTACTGCTGTAGTTGGTTTAGGTACTCAATCTGCAGCTGCAAACATTGCATCTACAAAAGTATTCCCTAACCCTGCAACAGCTGGTTTCACTGCTGAAGTAAACTTGAAAAATGCTGCTTCTACAACTGTTATCCTTTCTGACATGATGGGCAAGCAAATTGCTGTAAGATCTATTGAAAACGGTTCAGCTTCTTTCGAAACTGCTGGTTTAGCAAACGGTATCTACACGGTTACTTATGTAGTAGATGGTACTCCTGCAAAATCTGAATTAGTAGTAGTTAAATAATTAACCACTTTCTATAATATTAAAAAACCCTGGCCATCTGGTCAGGGTTTTTTTGTTGTTGCTTTTTGTCTGTTCGCCGCGGCGAACAGGATTTAAGGGCAAGGAGGATTTTTTAAATCAATGTAGTTAACAAATTTTTTACGTTACATCAAATAACTGTTAGTCATGACTCCGTAGGAGTCACACCTGTATAGAAAATCACCCACCTTATTACAATCCGACCCCGGCGGGGTCGCACATGTTATCATATTTTGCAATGTATATCATGCAGGTCCGACCCCTTCGACGCGGCGAAGGGGTCGGACAATTTCATTATTGCGATGTTGATGCGTTGTGCCGTTGTATTCCCTTGTTCGACCCCGTTGGGGTCGGATAAGAAGCGGGAACATCAAGTGCTATACAGGTATGACCCCGCTGGGGTCATTGCTAATGATCGTTTGCTTTGTATATTAACCGCCCATCATTAATATTTTTTTGAATCATATTCGATAACGATTGTACGCGAAAATTACCAAACAAAATTATTATGTAGTCATGACCCTATAGGGGTCTCCGCCGCGGCGGACCTGTATAGCAAAATCCGCACCCTATGACAACACGCGTGCGCCCTTCGCTTCGGCGAAGGGCGCACAAATATTAATCATACCATTCAAAAAGATATTCCGGCTTGAATTCGATATTAAACCTGGTCAGAAAACCTTCATATTCCTGTTGGAATGTTTTTCTACGGTGATGTTCCTTCTGATTCATGATATATCGAACAACATCGTCTAATGATGAATGACTGTATGAAAATGCACCGAAACCTTCCTGCCATTGAAATCTGGAAGGCGTTAATTTATGCTCTTTGATATATTCATTGGAAGCCTTTTTGATTTCCCGCACGAGGTCGGATAAACAACACGTCGGCTTCATTCCTATCAGAAAATGAATATGATCAGGCATACCGTTTATCGCAATCATTTTTTGATGCTGCTGTTGAACAATACCGGTAATGTATTTATGCAACCGATCTTCCCATGAATGCTGAATCTGGCATGAACGCCCCCTTGACTGCAAAAACTACATGCATGTAGATCTGCGAAAATGTATTTGACATATAGAATTAAAAATTAGCTGGAGATTAAAGATGCTGTTTTTATTTTCAGTTTGCAAATGTGTATCACGGAAGGTACGACCCCGCTGGGGTCGGTTGGGAAGCGGGAACATCAATTCTATAAAGGTTTGACCCCGCTGGGGTCATTGCTAATCAACATCTACTGCTAATATTTATATTCGATTATTTACCAACTAATATGTATTGGACAAATGCATTTAGATTCATTAAATGAATGTTAGTCATGACTCCGTTAGGGGTCACACCTGTATAGAAAATCATATACCTATAACCGCACGCCCCCTTCGCCGCGGCGAAGGAGTCGAACAAAAACGTTTACAAAAACATTAAAAAAACAAAAATCCCAGTCAGATAACCGGGATTAAAATACGTTTCAAAAAATCATTTAAGTGTTATTTTCCGGATCATGCTTTCCTGGGTAACATACAGATTGCCGTCTGTATCAATAGTAATTCCTTGCGGATCTTTAAATGAACATTCACACCCGATGCCATCTTCTATATAAGGGCTGCCATTACCCCCTGCAATAGTTGTTACTACTGAATCGGGAGAGACTTTACGGATTAAATTGTATTCTGTTATAAATAGATTTCCGGAAGCATCAATAGTTATTGCCTGGGGAATTAGAAATACTGCGGTCGTGCTATTACCATCTACGGGCTGGGGACCAGATACTCCCGCAAATGTAGTCACAAAACCATCCGGTGTAATTTTGCGGATTTTCATACCACCAGAGTCTACTATATAGATATTTTTATCCGGTCCTATAGCTATTCCTGAAGGTGTCCAAAAAGAGGCTTTTGTTCCCGGGCCGTCTTGATCGCCATTATAGAATTGTCCTGCTAAGGTGGTCACTTCACCTTCGGGCGTAATTTTGCGGATTTTATGTCCTTCGGTTACATATAAATTGCTCTCTGCATCCAGTACCAGGTATAAAGGGTAACTAAACTGGGCGGAAGTGCCGGTACCATTCACATGCCCCTCAGTTCCGTTAATACTGCCAGCAAAAGTGATCACATCACCTGCGGGTGTGATTTTCCGGATACAGTTATTATAACAGTCCGCTACATACAGGTTATCATCCGGGTCAATGGCAATTCCAACAGGCATATAAAACGAAGCATTCGTGCCGTTCGCATCTGTATGCCCTGCTTTGCCGGAGCCGGCAAATGTGCTTACTTCACCGGAAGGGGTGATCTTTCGAATCGTATGGAACATTTTGTCAACCACAAATAAATTATTTTTAGAATCAAATGCCAATCCCTCAAGTTGTCCATAGCAGGCTGTTGTAAGGTTGCCATCTACATTCCCACGATTATCCACGCAGTTCCTTCCGGTTATGGTTGTTACAACGGCGGAAGATTGACAAGGAAAAGGTACTCCGTATGGTAGTGGTTTATTTACTTCTGGTCGTTCGCAAGCGTTCAGCAACAGGAACAACACAGGTAAAGTAAATATGTATGTAAAAATTCTCATAGCTTAGATCATCAGAGTGTAGGGAATAATTTATAGACAAAGAAAGAGCTCTTTACCCCTATGGTTGTAGGTATTTTATGTTAGAGGTAGGATTATTTTTTGTTAATCAAATACAGACCTGGTAGCTGTATGCCCCAGGTCTGTTTGCTATTGTACTTCTTGCATAGTTATTTTATAATAACCAGTTTTTTTGTTTTGGAATAAGAAGCTGTTTTTAAGGTATAATAATAAACTCCCGGTGATAGTAATGATGTATTGTAATCAACAGAGTATTCACCCGTTGGGTGCTTTTCTTTTTTTACAAGTGTGCTTACTTTGTTTCCGTTGGCATCGAGGATAAAAATTTCTACAGATTCTTCCGCAGCAATTTTATACGGAATGCTTGTAGTGCCTGCCGCAGGGTTTGGATAAGCGTCTTCTAATAAACTGCTGGTAACTACATCAGATTTTTCAAGCGCTTTGGATGCCAGATAATCTTCCATGGAGAAATAATTTGTTTCATTTATTGCAGCTTCTCTGTGACCGGAAGGAATAGCATTTCCAACAGGTGCTCCATCACTGCAGATTGACATTTCCCACTCATAATTTTTTTCTGGTCTATAAATACTTGCCTGCATAGTACCTGAAGCCGTGAAAGGTGGGCTTAAGGTGATTGAGGCACCAGCACGTAGATTTAAATATCCGCCTTGACTTACAGTTACCGAACTGGCTGTTAAAACACCATTTATAATAGTACCATAATAATGACCATGAGCAGGATCATCATAATCTGTATAACTTCTTGCATTATAATATTCAGGACTCGTTATTGTTCTGTTTGTTAAAGCAAGGTTGTTGTCATAATTAACATAATAATTAGTTTTATTATT
>NZ_JBQCDF010000041.1:0-6082 GCF_051961495.1 Cytophaga sp.
TGCACACACAATTCGAACGTGTTAGTGAAATTCCTTTTAACTCTGAAACAAAGATCATGGGTACGCTACACAATTTACCCGAAGGAAAATTTGCAGCAGCTAAAGGTTCCGTAGAACATCTGTTGAGCAATTGCACCAAAATTCAATATGGAACGGAGATTAAAGAGTTGAATGAAGAAATTAAAAAGAACATTCTTGAAGAATCTGAAAAGATGTCTGCGGATGGATTACGCGTAATCGGCTTTGCCTATAAAGAAGGAACAGAAATAAATCCAGATGATTACTTAAGCGATCTCATCCATATTGGTATGATCGGCTTTCTGGACCCACCACGCATGGATATTAAGGATGCTATCCTGCGTTGCAGAAATGCCGGTATCCGCATTATCATGATCACTGGCGACCATCCCATGACAGCTTTAAACATTGCAAAGAGAACCGGTGTCGTTGATGAGAACGAACAGAACGTGATCATCGGCAAAAATCTTCCTGACGCAAATGCAGTTAGTGATGAGTGGCGTGAAAAAATTCTCGGCACGTCTGTGTTCGCCCGTACAACACCGAAGCAGAAACTGGAAATTGTTGAGACATTTCAAAAGGCAGGAAACATTGTGGCCATGACCGGCGACGGCATCAACGATGCGCCCGCGCTGAAGAAAGCAGACATTGGTATTGCCATGGGATATAGAGGCACGCAGGTTGCTAAAGAAACGGCTGGTATTGTATTAAAAGATGATTCTTTCACATCCATCGCAGAGGCCGTAGCACATGGTCGGGAAATATTTGACAATATTAAAAAGTTCATTGTTTATTTATTTTCCTGCAACCTGAGTGAAATATGTATTGTTACAATTCTTGGCTTTATCACTCCTATGTCAACCCTCTTACCACTACAGATCTTATTCCTGAATATGGTGACGGATGTCTTTCCTGCGTTAGCACTGGGTGTTGGTAAAGGCGATGAAAAAGTGATGGAAAAGCAACCACGAAAATCAACCGAAAATATTCTTATAAAAAAAGACTGGATCACAATAAGCCTGTATGCGTTCCTTATATCTATATCGGTTATTGTAGCTGTAATTTATTGTGATCATATTATTGAAACGGATCATAAGATTGCAAACAATGCGGCATTCATTACACTTGCTTTCTCTCAGTTGCTGCACGTATTTAATATGTCGTCTATAGAATCGGGATTATTCATAAACGATATCTCCCGAAATAAATTTGTATGGTCTGCAATCCTGCTTTGTGCCGGAATCATGGTATTGGTTTACCTGATCCCATACACCCGGCTTGTATTAGGTTTGGAATCCTTACCGGCTGAAGCCTGGATCGTATCCATCTTATGTAGCTTTATTCCGGTAATTCTTGTGCAAGGATATAAAATCAGTGCTAAGGTAATGCAGAAAAAATGATCTCATTCATTTCATCACAAACAAAAACGGGATGTAAAAATAACTTACATCCCGTTTTTATTTATTGTTGATTATTATTTTAGAACAATTTAGTTTTTAAAACCTTGCGCTTATCCAGGTGATAGAAATCTTTATGTACATTCACAATCGCATCGCCTTCCTGCGGCCTGTTCTTCACATATACATCATCCGATGTCAATGAATACGAATTCGTATTATCAAGCAAATTCAGGTTCAATATTTCAAGGGCAATTTGCTTGGATAATTTATCTTCAATCAGGAATAACGATTCAATACGTCTGTCAAAGCTTCGTACCATCATATCCGCGCTTCCGCCATATACTTTAGGATCGCCTTCGTTATGAAAATAATACAAGCGATTATGTTCCAGCAGATCACCTACAATCGAACGTACACTGATATTTTCGCTTAACCCTTCTTTTCCAGGTCTCAGACAGCACATGCCCCGTACGATCAATTTAATCGGAACGCCCGCCTGTGAGGCTACATACAAGGCATCAATCGCATCTTTATCCTGCAGTGAGTTAATTTTAATTACAATACCACTCGATTTGCCAGCACGCGCATTTGCTGCTTCATGGTCAATCAGTTCGATCAGTTTACGGCGCATGTCTCCAGGCGCAGTAATAATGTTCTGGTAATCGCCCGGTTCGGAGTGTCCTGTAATTACGTTGAAGAATTCGCTGATATCCTGCGCGTAAACTTCGTTCGTACTCAACAGGCTTATATCGGTATACAAACGAGCAGTATCTTCATTGTAGTTTCCGCTCGACATGTGTACATAACGTGTGATCGATTCGTTCGAATTTTTCCGAACGATCAACATGAGTTTCGTGTGTGTTTTGTATTTATTGAAACCATAAATAACAAAACAACCTGCCTTTTGTAAGCGTTGTGCCTCTTTGATATTATTCTCTTCGTCGAAACGTGCAGTCACTTCAAATAATACTGAAACGTGTTTCCCGTTTTCGGCAGCTTTCAATAAAGCATTCGTAATACGGGAATTTTTCGCTAAACGGTAAATTGTAATTTTAATAGCCAATACACCAGCATCTTCTGCGGCCTGTTCCAGCAACTCCAATACATACTTAAAATCGTTGAATGGATGGTGCAATAACACATCATTCTTCTGCAGGTATTTCAACAAGTTCAATGATTCTTCATCATTGCTTGTTGGAATTGCCAACGCCAGCGGCTGTACCGGCGGGGGCAACTTATGCTGATAATTTTTAAATTCAGGATGATTTACAATCTGCCACAGGCAGGTAAAATCCATTAGCGTATTTGTAACAAAAATATTGCTTTCGTCTATATGGTAACGACCCAGCAGGATCTTCATCATCCAGGTCGAATAGTTCTCTTCTATCTCAATGCGTACAACACGTGCGGTTTTACGTGTTTTGATTTTCTTTTTGATCTCATCAATGAAGGCTTCATCCATATCATCGCTTTCCTCAACAGAAAAATCTCCGTTACGTGTGATACGGAACAAATTCACTGAAAGGATTTCAACATTACGGAATAGTTTTGCAATGTTCCAGCGAACAATTTCCTGGATTGGAATAAAAAGAATTTTATCGTCCCGTTCGATCTCAAAGAACCTTGGTATATTTGTCGGCAGCTGAATCAGCGTCAATCTTCTCTGCTCTCCGATAATATTGCGGTTGATGGTAACGACACCAAACACCAGCAATTTATTCATCATAATCGGGAACGAATGATGGTTATCATATGTCATCGGTGTGAGCATCGGAAAAATTGTTTTCTTGAAATATGTTTTCACCGTATCATTTTCCGCTGCCGATAATTCATCTTCGCGGGAAACAATCGTAAAATCATTTTTCTCAAACTCTGGCTTCAATTCATTTGTAAAAACAGATAGTTGATCTTTACAAAATTCCTGCAGATCCTGGAACAATACTTTTTTAAAAGCTCCTTCACGTAAACCGGAGTAATCAATACGTTCTCTATCGTAATCAAGATAGTTATACAAACTACCTACACGGATCTGGAAAAACTCATCTAAATTTGAAGAAGTGATCGCAAGGAATTTTAAGCGGTCAAAAATATTACGTTCGAAATTTTTACTTTGATCTAAAACACGGTAATTAAATTTTATCCAACTTAAATCGCGACTTATATAATTGGTTGAAACAGGCGCCCCTTTGGCATTTATAGAATCTTTAATAACCATGACTTCACTATAGGAATTACACTACTAAATAAAACGAAAAAAGGGGTTTATTCAACCCCTTTTACATTATTTTTACAATATTATTTATTCTTAAATGTCAATTTTAGCATAACGGGCATTCTTTTCAATGAAATCCCTGCGCGGTGCAACCTCATCGCCCATGAGCATAGAGAACAGGTGATCCGCTTCAGCAGCAGACTCTACGCTCACTTGCTTCAGGCTTCTTTTCTCCGGATCCATAGTTGTAGACCACAACTGCTCCGGGTTCATCTCACCTAAACCTTTATATCGCTGAATACCTACTGCATCTTCTTTACCATCTTTGGCAAGTTCTTTTACAGCAGCTTCGCGTTGTTCTTCTGTCCAGCAGTATTTCTCTTCCTTACCCCTCTTTACCAGGTAAAGCGGCGGTTGCGCAATGTATACATGTCCGCCGTCAATCAATGCGCGCATATAACGGAAGAAAAATGTCAGGATCAGTGTACGGATATGTGAACCATCAATATCGGCATCGGTCATGATGATTACTTTGTGGTAACGAAGCTTAGACAAATTCAGAACTTTTTCTCCTTCTTCTGTACCAAACGTAACACCCAGGGCGGTGATGATATTTTTGATCTCATCGTTTTCATAGATTCTGTGTTCCTGTGCTTTTTCAACGTTCAGGATCTTACCTCGCAATGGCAAAATTGCGTGATACTTACGGTCGCGGCCCTGTTTTGCTGAACCACCCGCAGAATCCCCTTCCACCAGGTATAATTCACATTTTTCAGCATCGCTTTCAGAACAATCAGCCAGCTTGCCAGGAAGACCTGTACCAGATAAAACGTTTTTACGTTGTACCATCTCACGCGCCTTACGCGCGGCGTTACGGGCCTGTGCAGCCAGAATAACTTTCTGTACGATCATTTTGGCCTCCTTCGGGTTTTCCTCCAGGTAGTTGCTTAGCATTTCACCTACAACCTGGTCTACAGCGCCCATTACTTCAGAGTTACCCAGTTTGGTTTTTGTCTGTCCTTCAAACTGCGGTTCCGCAACTTTAACAGAAACAACAGCTGTAAGGCCTTCTCTGAAATCATCTCCGGTAACTTCGATCTTCAGCTTTTCGAGCATACCGGACTTATCCGCATATGACTTCAGGGTACGTGTTAATGCGCGTCTGAAACCTGCAACGTGTGTACCTCCTTCAATCGTATTGATGTTATTCACGTAAGAAAATACATTCTCAGAATAAGAAGTATTATACAACATGGCAACTTCAACAGGGATCGGCCCTTTGTCGCTTTCCATGTATAATGGGGTCGGAATAAGTTTTTCTCTTGTTGAATCTAAATAATCAACAAATTCCTTTAACCCACCCTGTGAATAGAATTCTTCAGTTTTTGATTTACCGTCTTCATCTACTTCACGATGATCCTGAAGAATGATGCGGATGCCTTTATTCAGGAAAGAAAGCTCTCTTAAACGGTTTGCAATGGTTTCGTATTTATATTCTGAACTGGTAAAAATGGAATCATCCGGCAAGAACTGAACTTTCGTTCCGTGAATTTCTGATGTACCGATTTCTTTTACATCGTATTGAGGAATCCCTTTTTTGTATTCCTGCTGGTGTACTTTTCCGTTACTGTAAACAGTAACTTTCATGTCTGTAGAAAGCGCGTTCACACAAGATACCCCTACACCGTGCAGACCGCCCGAAACTTTATATGAATCTTTATCAAACTTACCACCGGCGTGTAATACAGTCAATACAACCTCAAGGGCTGATTTACCATATTTTGCAATAACACCCGTAGGGATCCCACGACCGTTATCGGTAACAGTGATTGAATTATTTTCATTGATTTCAACTGTAATATCCGTACAGTAACCGGCAAGAGCCTCATCAATGGAGTTATCGACAACTTCCCAAACCAAATGATGTAAACCTTTAATGCCGATATCGCCAATGTACATGGCTGGTCTTTTACGTACGGCTTCTAAACCTTCTAAAACCTGGATACTATCTGCTGAATATCCAGCAGCATTCTTTTCAGTAATTTCGCTCATTTTCTTTAGGTAGCTATAATGTAAAAATACATTTTTTTACCCGCATTTAACAGCTAAAAAATAGTTTTTATCCACATAAAATGCAACTTAAAAGGTTCCAACAGAGAGCATTACAAGCGTACACCCGATTACCGGTTCAAGTCCGTTTTTTGAAAGAATTTCTTCCAGTTCCTCATTGCCCTAGCTGGCTTCAGTTTTTTTATCCATGCCCTTGAATACAGTCATCGTCTTGAGTTTAAGGGAGGAGTTGCTGGCGACGGGCGACTTTCCCCCCAGATTTTCTACGTAGTGGGCTATACCGTGTTCTTAACCTCGACACTAATTCTGATAACCATGAGCTTTGTGTCTGCGGACATGTTTGTGGCAGGCATTGTGTTCTACGTCTCAGGACTACTGATCA
>NZ_JBQCDF010000042.1:0-14945 GCF_051961495.1 Cytophaga sp.
AACTTCATCATCTCTGGAAAACACATCTGTAAATGTGCATAATGCTCCGTCAATTATTGCCGGAACCATTGATTTTGATGTTAAAAGCGTAGATCCGCTGCCAAATTTAAATAACGGTTCTATTGAACTAAAAATTACTGAAGGAAAAGCCCCTTATAAGATCCTGGTGTATTCAACCAATATGCCTCTGAAAGAATATCAGGTTCCTGGAGAGTTAACCATAAACAATCTGGCTGCCGGAGATTATATGATTGTAGTGAGTGGAAGAGACAATGCCTATAGAAGTAAAACAATCACATTAAGAAAAAATTAGTTTTGAAATCTTTCAATCATATATTAATAAGAGTATTTTGTATCTTTCTTGTTAGCTATTTACTAATAGATTCAAGAAATGCAATGGCACAAATGTGCAGTTCACCATCGGTTTCGATGAGTGTGACTACACAAAATTTACGTTGTAACGGAGACAAGAGCGGTAGCATCGCTGTAACTATATCCGGAGGATCAACTCCTCTTTACACCTATTCACTTTATAGTGTTGTACTTGATCCGATCATCGTTAATAATTATCCAATTAACAATTATACATTTTCCAATTTACCAGCAGATAATAATTACTTTTTAGTTATCCAGGTCCCAATTGGCGGAGGGAACTTTGCTTTCTGTAGCCAGTCCATTACTTTAACGGAACCTCCCCCTCTAACTATATCCACTGCTTCCATCACAAACGTGAGTTGTAATGGAGGTAATAACGGCGCAATTGATGCAACTGTAACGGGAGGCCCCACTATGCCCTATACCTATTCATGGAGCAATGGAGCAACTACTGAAGATATTTCAGGGTTAACAGCCGGCACCTATACGCTTACGATCATTGATGGTAACAATTGTACCACATCCCAAACCTTCACTGTTACAGAGCCTGCTCCTTTAACTGCAACAGCTGCTGTAAGCCAAATTACATGTAATGGTGCAAACAATGGCAGTATTACATTAACCCCAGCTGGAGGTACAGCGCCCTATAGTAATTTTGTTTGGAGCAATGGTGCTACAACGCAAAATATTTCAGGCTTAGTTGCCGGGACTTATACTGTAACATTCAAAGACAGTAAAGGCTGTACCGGTTCTGCTTCAGCAACGGTTAATCCGGCACCTGCAGTAATCAATGCTACCGCAAATCCTACACAGATCTCATGTAACGGGGCGAATGACGGAGCTATTACCCTTACCATTTCTGGTGGTACTGCTCCTTACAGCAACTTTGTTTGGAGTAATGGCGCTACAACGCAAAATATTTCTGGCTTAGTTGCAGGAACTTATACTGTAACATTTAAGGATAATAATGGATGTAACGGATCAGCTTCAGCAACGATTAATCCGGCACCAGCTGCTGTAACAGCAACTGCTACACCTACACAAATAGTATGCAATGGTGGTACGGGAAGTATTACATTAACTCCGGCAGGCGGAACGGCTCCTTATAGCAATTTTGTTTGGAGCAACGGTGCCACCACACAAAATATCTCGGGCTTAACAGCAGGAAGCTATACGGTAACATTCAAAGACAGTAAAGGTTGTACTGGATCAGCTTCGGCAACGATTAATCCGGCTCCTACTGCTATTACAGCAACAGCCACACCTACTCAAATAGCCTGTAACGGCGGTACAGGAAGTATTGCATTAACTCCCGCTGGTGGAACTCCTCCTTACAGTAATTTCTTATGGAGCAATGGTGCTACGACTCAAAACATTTCAGGCTTATCTGCAGGCACCTATACGGTTAGCTTTAAAGACAGTAAAGGTTGTACCGGGTCGGCCTCTGCAACAATTAATGCAGCACCTGCTACAATAACAGCAACTCCGACGGTTACACAAATTACCTGCAACGGTGCTTCCAACGGTAGTATTTCATTAACATTATCCGGAGGAACTGCTCCTTACAACAGCTTTCTATGGAGCAATGGCGCTACCACTCAAAACATTTCAGGTTTAGCTGCCGGAACCTATACCGTAGTTTTCAAGGATAACAATGGTTGTAGCGGATCGGCTTCAGCAACTGTTAATCCGGCACCGGCTGCTGTAACGGCAACTGCTACCCCTACACAGATTACCTGTAATGGTGGAACTGGAAGTATTACCTTAACACCTGCCGGCGGAACAGCTCCTTACGGTAATTTTGTTTGGAGCAATGGTGCAACAACCCAAAATATTTCCGGGCTAGCTGCCGGGACCTATACAGTTACATTTAAAGATAATAATGGCTGTAGCGGATCCGCTTCGGCAACCATTAATCCAGCTCCGCCTGCTGTGACAGCAACTGCTACTCCTACACAAATTACCTGTAATGGTGGAACTGGAAGTATTACATTAACACCTTCTGGTGGAACTGCACCATATAGTAATTATATCTGGAGCAATGGAGCAATTACTCAAAACATTTCAGGACTCGCTGCTGGAACCTATACTGTTACATTCAAAGATAATAATGGTTGTACAGGAACAGCTTCTGCTACAATAAATCCGGCTCCGGCAGCTATAACAGCAACTGCTACTCCTACTCAGATCAGTTGTAATGGGGGAACAGGAAACATTACATTAACTCCTTCAGGTGGAACTCCACCATATAGTAATTTTGTATGGAGCAATGGTGCCACCACTCAAAATATTTCCGGATTAACAGCAGGCACCTACACCGTTACATTCAAAGATAGCAAAGGTTGTACCGGGTCAGCTTCGGCAACGATAAACCCGGCTCCGGCTGCTATAACAGCAACTGCTACTCCTACTCAGATTACTTGTAATAGCGGGACAGGAAGTATTACTCTAACTCCTGCCGGTGGAACTGCACCATATAGTAATTATATCTGGAGCAACGGAGCAACGACCCAAAACATTTCTGGTTTAGCTGCCGGCACCTATACAGTAACGTTCAAAGATAATAACGGCTGCTCAGGATCAGCTTCGGCCACGATCAATCCAGGCCCGACTGCTGTAACAGCAACAGCTATTCCTACTCAGATCACTTGTAATGGTGGAACTGGAAGCATTACATTAACACCTTCAGGTGGAACTGCACCATACAGCAACTATCTTTGGAGCAATGGCGCCACCACTCAAAATATTTCCGGATTAACAGCAGGTACCTACACCGTTACATTCAAAGATAACAATGGTTGTACAGGAACAGCTTCCGCTACAATTAACCCGGCACCGGCTGTTGTAATAGCTACGGCTACTCCTACTCAAATTACCTGTAATGGTGCCAATAATGGAAGCATTGCATTGACACCTTCGGGTGGTACAGCTCCTTACAGTAACTATATCTGGAGCAATGGTGCTACCACTCAAAATATTTCCGGATTAGCCCCGGGAACATATATAGTAACATTTAAAGATAGCAAAGGCTGTACTGGTTCGGCTTCAGCAACAATCAATCCGGCACCTGCTGCTGTTACAGCAACAGCTACTCCTACCCAGATTTCATGTAGCAGCGGCACAGGAAGCATTACATTAACCCCGGCAGGTGGTACTGCACCTTACAGCAACTATCTTTGGAGCAATGGCGCCACCACTCAAAATATTTCCGGATTAGCTCCGGGAACATATACGGTAACATTTAAAGACAGCAAAGGCTGTACTGGTTCGGCTTCAGCAACAATCAATCCGGCACCTGCTGCTGTTACAGCTACAGCTACCCCTATACAAATCACCTGTAACGGTGGTACAGGAAGTATCACCTTAACCCCGACCGGCGGAACAGCTCCTTACAGTAATTTTGTTTGGAGCAACGGGGCTACCACGCAAAATATTTCCGGATTGACTGCTGGAACATATACAGTGACTTTTAAGGATAACGGTGGCTGTAATGGCTCTGCTTCGGCAACCATCAATCCTGCCCCTGCTGCTATTACTGCAACTGGTGTACCTACTTCTCCTTCATGTAAAGGCGTAACCGGTGGCAGCATCGTTTTAACTCCAGGCGGCGGTACAGCTCCTTATAAATCATATGCATGGTCTGACGGAAGTACAAGCAAAGATTTGATGAATGTACCTGCAGGTACTTATACAGTTGTTATTACAGACAATAACAACTGTATAAGTGCTCCGATAAGCTTTATCATAACAGACGGGATTGCCATCACCGGAACGGCAACTGCTAATCCAACAACTATTTGTTCAGGAGATATCAGTACTGTAACCGCTGCGATCGATCCTGCCTATACGCCTGCTCCTAATCCATACTCATTCAACGGCGGTACAACATTCCAAAACAGTCCAACATTTACGACTCCTTCAATCGCAGGCGATACAATTATTCATGTACTTTTAAAAGACATTAATGGCTGTTTAAGCAATGATCTTCCGGTAGCAATTACTACTACCAAGATTAATGGGGCAACAATAGCCATAACCAATCCAATAACCTGCCACGGAGGCGCTCAAGGTGAAATTACCGTTACTGTTTCAGGAAACTCTTCAGGTTATACATATTCAATCAATGGCTCTGCTTTCCAGTCTTCGGGTGTTTTCTCAAACTTACCCGCTGGAGCATATACTGTTGTTATAGATGATGGTACAGCCTGTAAATCGAGTGTGTCCATCACATTAACCGAACCGGCAGCCTTAACCATTGGAATTAAAACAAGCACCGACGTGAATCCTTGTACGGGCGGAAACAATGGATCAATCCAGGTTACAACAAATGGTGGTAACGGAAGTAATATCTTTACACTTAACCCAACAGGTATAAGCCAGACAGATAGTTTATTCTCAAATTTGGATGCAGGAACTTATACTGTCACTGTAACAGATTCAAAAAACTGTTCTGCGAATACAAGTGTTACCATTAACACACCGGCACCAATATCAATTGTACCTACCAACCATACTGACATCAGCTGTACCAATCCCACTTCCGGGTCAATCGATATTACAGTAACCGGAGGTATTGCACCATATGCTTATCAATGGTCAAATGGCAGCACAACAGAAGATGTGGCAAATCTGACTGCAGGTGTTTATAAAGTAATTGTTACAGACAGCAAAAATTGTAAAGACTCATTGAGCATTACGATCATCGATGCTCCTGTTGTAACAGGTACAGCTACTGCAAGTCCTGCTGCTGTTTGTTCCGGACAAGGAACTACCGTAACAGCTGCTATCGATCCTGCATTTACTCCTGATGCTAACGCATATTCATTTGATGGTGGAATAACATTCCAGGCATCACCATCCTTTCCGGTTGCCAGCATTATTGTAGATACCACTGTAAATGTAGTATTAAAAGATATTAATGGATGTTTAAGTAACCCTATTGTGGTATCTATCGCAACAATCAAAATCGTTGCAAGCATAGATGTTACTAAACCTGTAAGCTGCAATGGAAATGCTGACGGAGAAATAACAGTAACTGTATCAGGTTCTTCAGCCGGATATACTTATTCGATCGACGGAACTACCTTCCAGTCATCCAATGTATTTACGAATCTTGCAGCTGGTTCCTATACTATTATTATTGATGATGGTACTTCCTGCAAGTCCAGCTATCCATTCACATTAACAGAACCTTCTCCTTTAACGCTAGCTATCAAGAGTACCGTAAATGTGAATCCATGTGCCGGTGGCAATAATGGCTCCATTACAGTAACGACAAATGGCGGAAATGGCAGCTATCTGTTTACCATTACACCTCCTGGATCTTCTCAGACTGACAGTTTATTTGCCACATTAAAAGCTGGTAGTTATACAATAAAAGTTACGGATGCCAAAGGTTGTACTGCAACTACAAATGCAACATTAACACAGCCTGTAGGAATTGATACTGCTGCCATTGTAGCAACAATCGTTGATAATAAATGCCCTGGCGATATCAATGGTTCAGTTAAGCTATCTAATGTAACCGGTGGTGCCAGTCCATATACATATACATTGAATGGCACGACCAACTCTACGTCTATCTTTACCGGACTAGCATCCGGTCAGCACTCAATGCTTATTACTGACAATCTCGGTTGTTCAATAAACTACCTGTTTAAAGTAAATGAACCTGAACCGATCATATATACAGCTATACCAACACCATCTTCGTGCAACAAGCCAGATGGAAGTATAGAAATTACTAATGTTACAGGCGGTACTCCACCTTATAAGTATAGTATTAATGACGGACAAACATATGTATCAACTTCTTTATTCACCAATCTTGGTGCAGGCGTTTATCATTTGCGTGTAAGCGATAACCAATGTTCTTATACAAAAGATGCGACTATAGATACGAAAACTGCGCCAGTACCTTATATCAGAATTGAGCAACCAACATGTAACAGCGGTGGAAATGGTTTTGTTGTGATCGACTCGTTATCCGGAGGTGTGCCTTTATTCCAGTATAACTTCAATGGAATTGATGTTGGATCAACAACGGTTTATTCAAACCTGAAAGCCGGTTCTTACAGTTTACAGATAACAGATCAGGCTTGCACCTATGATATTGACAGCTTTTATGTATACAATAAAACAACTGCTCTTTATGATACACTGTCGGCGTTAAAAATAACAATTACTGAGCCGCAGGCTATTACTGCTACTATCGAGACACAGGAAGCTGATCGTTACAATAACACAGGTGCTGTGTTGCTGCATCATATTACAGGCGGTACTCCGGGTTATGCGTGGAGTACAGATAATATTACATATACTCCTGTACTTCATGATTCTATTTACTTAAGCTACTTACACAAAGGAAATCATACGATTTATGTTCAGGATACCAATAGCTGTGTAAGTACGTTTGATATCGTAATTCATGTTCAGTTCTTTATTCCGAATTTGATTACACCAAACAAGGATGGTAAAAACGATCGTTTTGAAATTATGGCTTTACCTGTGGGCAGTGAATTAAAAATTGTAAACAGATGGGGTAACCAGGTATACAGCAGTGATAACTACGACAACTCATGGGATGCCGACGAAGACAGTGACGGTGTTTACTATTATGAGCTGACATTGCCAAACGGAGACAGGCATAAAGGCTGGGTCGATGTTATACGCTAGCAGAATTTAAAAGAAAAAATCCCCGGTAATTCTTACCGGGGATTTTTTCTTTTATTTATACATTACAATGTTGTCAGAAAAGCCATGGTATCTACTCCATCAGCAAAATCAGTGATAGCAGGATGCTGTGCTGCGCCAAAGCTGAAACTGTTATAGAATGGATTTTGTCTGGCGCTTACTACACATTGCAGTTGTTCATTATTTTTTTGAAGCAGTTGAGCCAATTCTTCCTGTGCATAATAAAATGAATAAGTCAAGGTAGCGATATGAGAAAATATGGATTCTGACTCTTTCAATAAAATATAACCTGAGTCGAAATGATGTACCTGGTCA
Source organism: Cytophaga sp. (assembly GCF_051961495.1). NCBI lineage: Bacteria > Pseudomonadati > Bacteroidota > Cytophagia > Cytophagales > Cytophagaceae > Cytophaga > Cytophaga sp. The sequence goes on from NZ_JBQCDF010000042.1 coordinate 7,384, forward strand.
ATCAATAGAACAGCTTTGTTGTATTCGTAATTGTTCAAAAATTTATGGTGATTACGAATTGTATTAAACTTTCCTTCCCAGGCACTCAGGATGGTTACAGGAGAATAGCCGGCAGGTAAATACACATGAGATACATTCCTGCAACCTAAGCCGAAATACTGAAACACATCTTCACCTAATGCAATTAATTCTTCCGTTGTTTCATTCCCATGGATAACTGCTACAGATGTTCTGTTTTTGCGGATGATATTGGGAGTATTCCGGAAATAATATTCAAAATGCTTAGCTGTATTATCGCTGCCAGTTGCAATGTAGGCATCCATATTTTTTAATTGATCCACGAAAAAAATCCGTTCCTGATAAGAAGCATTATAATCAATAAGGATCTGTGCAATTTTTTTTAGAAGCACATTATCTTCTGCGCTCAATTTTGCATATAGAATATTACCTGAAAGCAGTACACATAAAAAATCATGAAAACCAACCGCCGGAATATTCCCAGCCATAATCACTCCTATTTTCTTTGGAGTAGCAGAAATTTTATAGTTCGAAAAGAAGCTTTTCAGACGCTCAGGTTCCAGAAGTTCAATAATTCCTGTTAATGCAGATTTTACATTTCCAGCCGTAAACCATGGATTATTTGCCTCTGCCCTGTATATCCAGTCATTTAATTCTTCTGAATCAATCTTTTGCAAATAGTTATGCAGATGAGCAAATGTCTGTAAATCTGTGTATAAACCTTTCATCTGTTTTTTTTGTTAGTGTATTATATGCAAATATAATTTGAACCTAAGGATTTTGTATCTAATTTTGTAAACCAATTACTACGAATAGAGAATATGGCTATAATAATTACTGACGAATGCATTAATTGCGGTGCATGCGAACCTGAATGTCCGAATACAGCGATATACGAAGGTGGAGTTGAATGGAACTATGCAGGAGGTACTAGTTTAACAGAAATCCAAATGGAAGATGGCAGCACGATTGATGCTAAAGATCCCATGGAACCTGTATCAAACGAGTTCTACTATATTGTTCCGAACAAGTGTACTGAATGTACTGGTTTCCATGAAGAACCTCAATGTGCTGCTGTTTGTCCGGTAGATTGCTGTGTAGACGATCCGGATAATGTTGAAACTGTTGAAGAATTAACAGCTAAGAAGGCTTGGCTACATGGAGAATAAGCTCATTATCAAGCATTAATCATAAGTACAGAAAAGGCGGCAATTTGTCGTCTTTTTTATTTTAAAAGGTATTACTATTTTAGGAGCAGAATTGAGATAATTTTAAAAAACCACCATGAAAACAGTAGACAGTTTTAACTTTTCAGGTAAAAAAGCCCTGATACGCGTTGATTTTAACGTACCTCTTAACAAGAGTTTTGAAATTACAGATGATACAAGATTAAAAGCAGTATTGCCTACTGTTTCTAAAGTATTGAAAGATGGTGGTTCAGCAATTTTGATGTCGCATTTAGGTAGACCAAAAGGTGGACCGGAAGAAAAATATTCTTTAAAGCATATTATCCCTTACCTAAGCAAAATGTTTGGTCAGGAAATATTGTTTGCCGATGACTGCATCGGTGCAGATGCAAAAGCAAAAGCAGCAGCATTGAAGCCAGGTCAGGTTTTATTACTTGAAAACCTACGTTTCTATCCTGAAGAAGAAAAAGGTGATGTTGAGTTTGCAAAAAAACTTTCTGTTTTAGGAGATGTATGGGTGAATGATGCATTCGGTACTGCACACAGAGCACATGCTTCAACAGCTGTGATCGGCCAATTCTTCAAAGATAAAGTTTGCGGTTATGTAATGCAGGCTGAGCTTGATAATGCAAATAAATTATTGACAAGCGGTGAAAAACCAAGAACAGCTGTAATGGGTGGTTCTAAAATCTCAGATAAAATTCTTGTTATTGAAAACTTACTGGATAAAGTAGACAACCTGATCATCGGTGGGGGTATGTCATATACATTCACAAAAGCATTAGGTGGCAAAATCGGTAAGTCAATCAACGAACCGGATAAATTAGACCTCGCACTTTCTCTGCTTGAAAAAGCAAAAACAAAAGGCGTGAAGTTATACTTACCTTTAGACAACATTATTGCAGATGATTTCAGCAATGATGCAAAACGTCAGACTGTGAAAACAGGCGAAATACCTGACGGCTGGGAAGGTCTAGATATCGGCCCTGAAACCGTTAAGTTATTCAGCGAAGTAGTTGCTGGTTCTAAAACAGTTTTATGGAACGGACCAATGGGAGTATTTGAATTCGCAAACTTTGCTACAGGTACAATCGCTATTGCTAAAGCAGTTAAAGAAGCTACGCAAAAAGGTGGTTACTCTCTAATTGGTGGTGGTGACTCTGCTGCGGCAATCAATAACCTTGGTTTTGGTAACGATGTATCTTATGTTTCTACAGGTGGTGGAGCATTACTTGAATACTTCGAAGGCAAAACGCTTCCAGGTGTTGCAGCTTTAGAGAAATAGTACAAAGTATAGAGTACTTAGTACAGAGTATAAAAGAGAAAGGCTTCAGATAGTATCTGAAGCCTTTCTCTTTTACTTTAATATGTGTGGTACTGTACTAAATTTGTACTATGTACTATGTACTCAATACTTTGTACTCCGTACTCATTCCGTGTCTTCAATATGAAACTTGTGCAGCAAACGATGTAATGTGGGCGCAATGAACACCCCTATTGATGTTAGGAATGCTACACCGCTATAAATAGAATAAAAGGAAGCAAAAAGCTTGGCCGCATCCGTTGTCATAGGATCAATGGGGCCCATGCCTGTAAGGATCATGCTTGCATTCAATAATGAATCAATAAGGGGCAAACCTGCATAATGATGATACCCCCATATTCCAAAGCCTAACGAGAGCGCCAGGAAGGCAAACGAAATGATAAAGGAAACAAATGTTCGCCATAAATAAACCCGTGCCGGGGCCAGCTTTTTACTTTTAAACATAACCTTTATGAAACAAATTGTTTGATATTATTCTGAATTCCCTGCAGCAATGTAATACGCGCCTGCCTGCTTGCCCAGGCGATGTGTGGGGTCAGGATAAGCTGACCATGATCCTGTAATTGCAATAAAGGAGAATGAAGTGGTAATGGTTCCTGCTCAAATACATCAAGGGCTGCTGCATGAATTTTCTTTTCCTGTAATGCTTCAACGAGATCCGTTTCAACAACAATCCCTCCTCTGCCTACATTGATCAGGATGGCTTCAGGCTTCATCATCGCCAGCTGCTTTGCACCAATCAGCTGACTGGTCTGTGCGTTGAATGGCGCATGAATACTAACTACGTCAGAAGTCTTTAAAAGTGTGTCTAATGACACGCATGCATAGCCCGCATCTGTATTTTTTCCACTGGTAGAATAATATTGCACCTGCATGTTGAAGGCCGTTGCAATCTTAGCTACAGCTTTGCCTATATCTCCCATTCCAATAATACCGATTGTCTTGCCTGCAATTTCTTCCAAACCCGGACCAATATGCGTGAAGAGCTTTTGGGAAGAATACATTTCTTCTTTCACATAGGTATCATAAAACGTGATCCGATTGAACAGTTCAATAATAAAGCCAAAGGTTAGCTGGGCCACGCTGTTTGTGGAGTATCCTTTTACATTCTTCACCGGAATATTCAAAGCAGCAGCTTTATCAAGATCGATATTATTTGTACCTGTTGCGGCCACGCAGATCAACTTCAGCTTCGGCAGTTTCTCCATCAGTACTGCATCAATCTTTACTTTGTTTGTAACGATAATATCTGCTGGCAAGCAACGCTCCAATCTTTCATCCAGACTAGTTTCAGCATATTGCGTATAAGCACCCAATGCATGGAAACTCTCCAGTTCAGGCATATCACCCATTGTGAGGGCATCAAGGAATACAATGTTCATAGTGAATCAGGTTAAAGATCAATAATCACATTTCACGAACGAAATCTTTTTATAAAAGATAACGTCAGCAAAATACCAATAAAGTAAAATACGTTTACATATAAAAAATTTATTTCATATTCCGAGCGGTTTACCTCATGCCAAAGCACATAGATCAACAACCCTGTTATCAAGAAGCTGAACCCAATAGTCAACACAATGAAGCGAAGCGCATCCGCTTTTATGATAAAACCAGAAAGCTTAGGTATAGATGCTGTGACCAAGCCAAAGACCAACCAATGAAAGAGCATGTGCATATTGCCATAATCCACGGGTATTTCAGCGAATTCTTTCAATGAAAGAATTCCTAAAAAAAATAATACAATGCCGGTTAAAAAAAACACTAAATATCTCATATCATTTTTTTATCCAGAAATATTTTCCGGTATCGTCAATCTTCACTTTTGATTTATCCATCAGTGTACGGATAATCTCAAGTACAATATTTTTATCCAATCCTACAAATTCTTTTTCCAACTCTTCAATCGGAATATTTTTTGTTTGCAGCGTCTGTTGTACAACCATGGCTGCATGATCGTAATATTCTTTATTACGGTTATTGCGTATGCATCTGTCGCAGATACCGCATGGCTGCGAATTATATTCACCAAAATACTCAAGTACATATTTTGCCCGGCATTCTTCTGTATGGAGAAAGCCAATCATGTTCTCTACACTTTCTAAGTCATGATCTTTGCGATCTTCCAGCCATTGCAGATCCAACTGCAGTTTGGGAGCATCCTGTCGTGGTAATAAGAAAGTCAGCTGCGGCACATCGCTGGCATCAATAAAATCAATAATACCGTTTTGCGCCAGAAATTTGATCTTACTGATAATCTCAGACTCTGGTGTCAATGTAGCCTTCGCCAACGCTGAAAAAGAAAATTCACGGTAAATTGTATACACTTCCCCTCCAAACATTCGCAGGAGTTGTTTGATAAATTCATCGTGTTTAGGCATTTTTAAACGGGCATCATATAACTGATCGTGATCAACAATTACCTTTAACTTAGGTGGATTGTAAAATGCTTCACTCAATTGTATAATACCGTGCTGCTCCATTCGTTTCAGTGAATAGAAAACTTCCAGCTTGTTATGATTGTATTTCCTGCAGAATTCATCCAGGTCAAAGGGATAACTTTCCATGTAACCACTGCCTACAGCCAGCTGGTAGTAATTGGCCAGCGATTGATACATTCTTCGTATGGTTTCCGGAGAAGGATGCGCCACCGGAATTTTAGCCAGTAGTTCATCTTCATCTTTCTGGGTATGCAATAACACCGCAAACGCTTTATTACCATCTCTTCCTGCCCTGCCTGCTTCCTGAAAATAACCTTCCAGTGAATCCGGAACATCCATATGGACAACCAAACGTACATCGGGTTTATCAACGCCCATACCAAAGGCATTGGTCGCAACCATTACACGCACTGTATTTTTCATGAACGCATCCTGCCTGAGGTTGCGTTGCTTATGATCCAAGCCACCGTGATAAAACTCTGCCGGGATCCGCTGCTTATTTAAAAACTCTGCAATACGCACCACACGTGCGCGTGTATTTGCATACACAATACAAACACCTGGTATTTTCTGCAGCATGGAAACCAATCGTTTTTCTTTGCTTTCTTCATATAAGCACGAATACGATAAGTTCTTGCGGGTGAAGCTTTGTGTAAACAGCTGCGGATCATTCAAGGCAAGCTGTTCCATGATATCGTTCAATACCATTTCATTGGCCGTAGCTGTTAAGGCAATCACCGGCACTTCAGGAAGCAATGTCCGTATGGATACAATTTCCCTGTACGCGGGCCTGAAATCGTGCCCCCATTCCGATATACAATGAGCTTCATCTATCGCGATGCAGATGATGTTCATCTTCTGCACGCGTTCTTTGAATAAATCTGATTTTAAACGTTCGGGAGAAACATATAACAGCTTAACGGAACCATACACACAATTATCCAGCGCAATGTCAATCTCTGTTTTGCGCATGCCTGAATGAATGGCAACAGCAATAATACCTCTTCTGCGCAGTTGCTCCACCTGATCTTTCATCAATGCAATCAACGGACTCACGACCAATACGAGTCCTTCGCGTGCCATTGCGGGTACCTGGTAACAAATGGATTTACCTCCGCCGGTTGGCAGTAGTGCAACCGTATCGTTTCCGTCTAAAATAGAATTGATAATGTCTTCCTGGAGCGGACGAAAGACTGAATGCCCCCAATAGGTTTTGAGAATTTCATGTAAAGAAGTGCTCATACCCGACCGGTCATTTAGATAATTACACCATCCTGCATGACTACCTTACGGTCTGACAGGTCAGCAAGCTTTTCATTGTGTGTAACAATAACAAACGTCTGGTTATAGGATTTCCGCAGATCAAAAAACAACTGATGCAATTCTTCTGCATTGTGTGTATCTAAATTACCACTTGGCTCATCTGCAAAAACAATCAGCGGATCATTAATCAATGCCCGGGCTACAGCCACACGCTGCTGCTCACCACCCGACAACTGATTGGGATAATGTGTAAAGCGGTGTGACAAACCAAGAAAACTCAATAGTTCTTTCGCCCGTGCTTCTGCTTCTTTGATGTTGCGCTTACCGATCATGGCTGGCAGCAATACGTTTTCAACAGCGGTAAATTCCGGCAATAAATTATGAAACTGAAAAATAAAACCTATATACTGATTCCGGAAAGCTGATAAAGTTTTATCATTCATGGAAGAAATCTCCTCATCATTAATCTTAACCCAACCTGTATCTGCCCGATCAAGGCTTCCAAGAATATGCAGCAAGGTACTTTTGCCCGCACCGGAAGCACCTACAATAGAAACTACTTCGCCTTGCTGAACTGTAAAATCAATACCTTTTAATACTTCAACATTACCATATTTCTTGTGAACGTTACCGGCCTTAAGAATCTCTTGCATAACGATTATTTATTGAATAGATAAAGATAGTGAAATGTAATTATAAATTATGGGTTATAAGTTATGAATTACACGATAACAATCAACAGCTTCTATTAGGGAACAGTGTATCCTAGATTATGCCCAGCTTTTTCATTAAAAATGTAGCGCTTTTATTTTTACAGATTCCCTCACGGAGTTTGTAATCAAAAATCAGTTCATCGTTGATAATCTCTACTTCAAAGCATTTATTGAAAAGCTTGCCGGGATACTGATCTGATGTGCCGCAGACTTCAAGATCATGTGTGGCAATAATACCTATCCCCTGTTTTTCAACAACCTTTTTAATAAACTCAATGGTACCACTGCGCTTATCATCTGAGTTTGTACCACGTAAGATCTCATCCAGCAATACAAAACATCTGCGCTGATCCAGGGTCTGTACCAGCTGCTTTAAACGCTTCACTTCCGCAAAGAAATAGGATTCGCTATCGGCTAATGAATCCGACAGACGCATTGATACAATCACAGGGAGTGGATGTATATCTGCTGTAGAGGCGCATACAGGAGCACCTGCCCCTGCCAGCACCATATTCACTCCCAATGTCCTGAGGAAGGTGCTTTTTCCGGACATATTTGACCCGGTCAGGATCACAAAATTCCCATCCCGGAAAGCAATTGTATTACAAACTCTTTT
>NZ_JBQCDF010000043.1:0-7201 GCF_051961495.1 Cytophaga sp.
AAAGCGATCGTTCTGGAGGGCCTGAAAAAGAAATATTTTGCCGATGCAGAACAAAAAGTGGATGAAATTCTTCAGATCGACCAGACCAGACGTGAGACTCAGCATACCTTAGATCTTCTTCAGTCTGAAGCAAATCAAAAAGCAAAATTAATAGGTGAATTAATGAAATCGGGTAAAAAAGATGAAGCCGAAAAAGAGAAACTTGCATCTTCCGATTTACGAAATAAAATCAAGGATCTGCAGGATTTACTTACGGTTAAAGAAGAAGAGCTGAACACACATCTTGTGAAGCTGCCCAACCTGCCGCACAGCAGTGTACCTGTTGGCCGTACTGCCGAAGATAACGTAACGGTCTTTTCTGCCGGCACCATTCCAACGTTGCACGCAGACGCGCAGCCACACTGGGAGCTTATAAAAAAATACGACATCATTGATTTTGAAACCGGTGTTAAAATCACGGGTGCAGGATTTCCGGTATATAAAAATAAAGGTGCCCGTTTACAACGCGCGCTAATCAACTTCTTCCTGGATGAAGCTACCAGTGCGGGTTATATAGAAGTGCAGCCGCCAATCATGGTGAATGAAGCTTCCGGTTATGGTACCGGACAGCTGCCGGATAAAGACGGTCAAATGTATTTTGCCAATGAAGATAAGCTTTATCTGATCCCGACAGCAGAAGTACCGATCACGAATATGTACCGCGACATGATCATCAAAGATGAAGATCTTCCGATCCGTAATACAGGCTACACGCCATGTTTCAGAAGAGAAGCGGGTTCATGGGGTGCGGACGTGCGCGGTTTGAACCGCCTGCATCAATTCGATAAAGTAGAGCTTGTGCAGATTGCAAAACCTGAGGATTCTTATGCGATCCTGGAAGAAATGAAAAAGCATGTGCAAGGCCTGCTGGAAAAGCTGGAACTTCCATACCGCATCCTGCATTTGTGCGGCGGCGACATGAGCTTCACTTCTGCATTAACGTTCGACTTTGAGGTATATTCTGCTGCACAGAAACGCTGGCTGGAAGTAAGTTCTGTGAGTAACTTTGAAAACTACCAGGCAAACCGTTTAAAACTTCGTTATAAAACCGATGGTAAAACACAGTTGCTGCACACATTAAACGGCTCTGCGCTGGCACTGCCGCGGATCGTTGCATCTATTCTGGAAAATAATCAAACTGCTGAAGGCATCCGGATTCCAAAAATACTCCAGTCGTATACCGGATTTGATCTGATCAACTGATATTCTTCACAGCAGAAGGAGCCGGGCGCTGCTTCTGCTGTATTATTTTTTATATAACGACATCCAGGATTGTCTGGAAATATACAGCATTTGAACTGAAGCGTTTTGCCAGTTCTTCAATTGCCTTATATTCATACTCTTCAAGAAATTTTTCTACGTGAGAATCTTTTTCGAAAAACAATTGCAGGCTATAGGTACTGCCGCTGTTTTCCGTCTCGTATCTTAATTTCATTAAGTGGTGCTTACGAACATAGCCTGAATCCAGCGCCAGTGTGAAATACACATCTCTGGCCCAGAGCAGCCAGGCCTCCTCAATGACAGGGTCAAGATTGAATGTTGTGTTGAATAAAATCATACCTGCGAATTAATACTTTAAGCCCAGAATAAAAAATTATTGACAATGCATTTTATTCGAAACTTTTAAAATTGTAAATTAAAAAGCAAACCAAAAATTCGATTATTCGTACAGAATCAGATTCAGGTTTGTGCACGCACATAAAATAATACCCATTATGTATAGTAATAGTAGCAATTCGATCAATTACACAAAAGTTTTTCTGGTGCTTTCAACCCTGTTCTTTATGTGGGGACTAATCACAGTATTGAACATAGCGTTGATTGATGAGTTAAGGGATGTATTTAAACTCAGTTATGAAGAGTCGCTGAGCGTTAACCTGGCCCTTTACAGTACGTATTTTGTTGTTGCTTTACCGGCAGGAGCTATTATTAATAAGGTTGGTTTCCGCAAAGGAATCATCATCGGTTCCGGCCTGGCGAGTTTGGGTTGCTTTTTATTCTATCCGGCTGCCGGCTCTCATTCCTTTTATAAACTTATTCTTGCTTTGTTTGTACTTGGTTCAGGCTTTACATTTCTTCAGGTTGCTTCAAATCCATATGTGGCTCTATTAGGGATGCGCGGTAAAGGTGCCGCTAAATTGTCTTTCGTACAGGCATTCAATTCCATGGGGGCGTTTCTTGCTCCGATCCTGGCCGGTGGTCTTTTCCTTTCCATTGCAGGCATCAGGCCCGATAGCTTTTCTACCATGTCTCCGGATGAATTGATGCATCATAAAATATTATTTGTTCAGGTGCCTTATATCCTGTTTGGTTCCATCTGGTTTCTGTTAATGCTGATTGTACTTCTTTCAGAATTACCGAAGATCAGTCTGCAGGATCAGCAACCGCTAATTCGTAATAATGAAGCAGAACCGCGCAAATTTATTGTACAGTACCCGCAGGTAATCAATGGTGCATTAACTTTATTCTTATATGTTGGAGCTGAAGTATCTCTGGCATACTATATCTCCATGAAAAGTGATGAGCTGATCTCTTATTACTGGGGCTTGGCCTTGCTGGGAAGATTCATTGGTGCGGGCTTATTGTTTGTTGCTACCAGCCCGCGTAAGCTGATGAAATTTTCAGGCAGTCTGGCGATCTTCCTGCTTGTGTTATACCTGATCGTTAACAATGATGATCATTATCTTACAGCTGAAGGAACCTATGATCCGGCACTGTATATACTGGTATTTGTAGGTTTGTGTAATTCAATTGTATGGCCAACGGTATTTACCATGGGTATAGACGGCATGGGCAAATATTCCATGAAAGCCAGCTCTGTATTAGTGATGAGTGTTTTCGGAGGTGCGGTTGTTCCGTTTATCTTTATCAATCTGCTGACGGAGTATTCAATCATCTCAGCCTTCCCGATCCTGATTATTGCTTATGCGTTTTTAATCTGGTTCGGTTCCAAAGGTTCTGTTTATGAGAAGAAAAATAATTTTTATTGATATTATGTATCGTTCAGAATAAATTGATTTGTACGTACCCTGATAAATTCAATACGATTTTAATATTAAATAAAGCAGTATTCTTACAGCACGACCCCAGCGGAGTCGAATTATGTATAGCAAAAAAAGAACCCGATTTATACGCACAATACCTTCGGTATTGTGCGTACTTTATTTAAACCTGCAATTACTATAAAAATGTCCCCTTCGCTGCGGCGAAGGGATCATTTTTATAAGTATGCCTGCCTGGAAACGATCATACTGTTCCTTAAAAATCATAGTATCAGGGTAAATCGAAAACATTTTGTTCTGAACGATACTTTCAATTCATATAATGATCATGCCATAACTGGAAGATGATCAATGCCCAGATTCTTTTACCATGGTAATAATTTCCTTCACGGAAAGAAGCTACCAGCTTGTTGATCTCTTTTGAAGAAAAAATACCTTGTTCAATAATCCGCTTTGGTGCCAGGTATTGGTCTATCAAATACTTGTGTGATTCCTTCAGCCACTCTTCCGAAGGTGCAGCAAATCCCCACTTTGTCCTGTAAATAATGTCTTTGTCGTTAGGCAGGTATTTTTCCAGCGCTTTTTTTAAGATGTATTTCTGTGTGCCGTTTTTAATTTTAAGTTCTACCGGCAGGTTCACAGCATATTCAACCAGATTGTAATCCAGAAACGGACAACGCACTTCAAGTCCATGGCGCATGGAGGCTATATCCATTTTATACATGAGATCATCTGCCAGGTAATATTGAATGTCGAAGAAAGAAACTTCCTGCATATCATTCATGTTGGCCTTTTCCAGCGACTCCCAATAGGATATGGTTGTCTGGTGCTTGTATGAATAATTCAACAGCTTGCCTACTTCCTGCTGTGTAAACATCTGCTGATCCTGCGACCACAGGTTTATGTATGGGTGCTGATCCTTCCAGCCATCAAACAAGCGGGCTTTTATAGCCGGTTTGCCGCCCATGACTGCCAGCATTTTTTCTGCCAGGTTCAGCGCAGGTTTGCCGCCCATGCGCTTGAGTGTAGACATACGCTCGTACCATTTATACGTATTGTAACCCATGAAAAGCTCGTCACCGCCATCGCCGGACAGGGCCACTGCAGCGTGTTGCCGGGCAATGCCTGAAACAAGCATGCTCGGCATAACAGAAGCAACTGCAAATGGTTCGTCGTAAAACTCTACGGCATTTTTCAATTCAGAAAAAATATCTTCAGAGTTGAATCTGCGTTCGTGATGGTTGGTCTTTAAGATGGTTGCCACACGTTTGGCAAATATACTTTCGTCGTATTTTTTTTCTTCGAAACCGATGGTATAACTGTCAACCGGCTGGCTGCTGTTCTTCTGGAATTTTGCCGTAATCAAGGAGGAGTCAACACCGCCGCTTAAAAACGTACCTACCGGTACATCACTGATCATGCGGGTTTTGACTGCATTTGAAAGTATCTCCTGGAATTGCGGAATAGCAACTTCTTCTTTTACAGACAACGGATTATACTTATCGCGGATGTCGTAATAGGTTTTAATTTTTATGCAAAGATCCTTGCCTATTTCCAGGTAACACCCGTTGGTCAGTTTTTTAATATTCTGAAAGATCGTGTTGGGCTTGGGGATATATTCAAGAAACAGGTAGTCTGCCAGCGCTTCAGTATTGATCAACCGTGGGATCGGCAGCTGGATGATCGATTTGATTTCCGAAGCAAACGCGAAACCATCAGGACCATCGTAATAGCAAACCGGTTTGATACCAAAGCGGTCACGCACCAGTGTCAGCTTTTCTTCCAGTGTATCCCAGATCGCAATGGCGAACATGCCATTGAATTCCTGAAAAGCCTTCGCGCCTTTTTGGGCAAACAATTCTATAATAACTTCTGTATCGCTTGTAGTTACTGTTGTGATATTGTATTTGGCAGCAATTTCCCGGTAGTTAAATACTTCGCCATTGAAAACCATTACATACCTTTTGTCTTTGGAATAAAAAGGCTGATTGGCTGCTTCAGACAGGTCGAGAATACTCAGCCGGCGGTGGCCAAGAAAAATATTTTGCTTACGGTTGTTATAAAAGCCTTCGGCGTCGGGCCCGCGGTGCTGCAACCGGCGGGTCATTTTAACCAAGTCTTCCGGTCCCCATGCCGACGACATAAATCCTGCAATTCCACACATATCCTACAAGGTAAAATTTATTTGATAAAAATCGGTTACTATATAAAAATACTTGCCTGCATGTTTAACCGGTTTTAAAATAAACGGTCTTCCAAATCAAACGGGAGTACGTATGTCATGCGTTCAATGCCTATAATGTACGGTATAACGGTAAACTCTCCGTTAAAATACCAATAGATCTGTTTTGAAATTCTGGATTCGGAATTATGATACGTTTCATCTGTAAAATGCACCAGAAACTGCATCCCGACTTCAAGGGAAATGTCGTCTTCAAGGGTTTTGCAAATGAATGTATCTTTATCAGGCAATGCTACCAGCGCGCCGTGTGTACCTTGCAGCGCCGGATATTCTTCCAGATAAAGCACGGTTGATGTTTTAAACGGGTCATCTCCGGAAACCGTGAGCATGCCTGCCTGCGGATGACCTTCATACGGTATGATCACACGGTGATGTGTTTCCTGTAAATTTTTTAATGCACGCTCAAATAATTCGCTTTCGGTCTTGCCCCAGTCTATAGCGTTTGCACGTACTACGTGTTCAATGGAAGCAGGATAATCCAGCACAAGAATCGTTATCGTGTCATCCAGATCTTCCCGCACATAAAATTCATCTACAGGAAACGATTCTATATTTGTTTTGCTTATGATTCGTAATGACAGATACCGGGCAAATGCTTCAAACCCCTCTTCTTCTTCTACTGCCGATTGAAAAACAAATTCTGCAGCTGTTGCTTCCGGTTGGTTGTTGTTATCTTCCCGTTTGTCTGTATGCTGGTTTCCGGAAAGAGATTCTTCTTTCCTGGAATAAATAAACCCAAGGTATTTTTTTAAAAAGCCCTTCATTCGTATTTATAGCGCAATCAATTATACTGCAAGATACAACACAAAGCAGAAAAAAACGGGATTCTGAAAAAATCTCTTGGTAAAAAATAGTCCTGGTATATCAGATAAACGGTTGATTTTTATCCTGTTCTTTATCCGTAAATATCTAAAATCTTTTACAGAACGGATTCAGAATGGCGCTTTATTCAACTACCTTTGTGAAAATTTTAACAGATCATGAAAAACGAAGTTTTAGAGCATTGGGATTTAAATTATTTAGTATCATTCTTATATATTTTTCTGGCAGAATCTGATTTTGTAATCAGCAAGGAAGAAGCGCAGACATTGAACGAAAGCTTGCGAAAGACTTTGGTAAATGTATTTTTCCTGACGGAAGAACAGAAAGATGCTGTACTGGCAGAAGTGAATACGTATACCCATAAACTCTCTGAGCAGGAAAAAATGGATCTGATCGAAGCGCTTACAAACAAAATCGATATACCGTTTAATATTTATGAGCTCATTGTGCAGGAGCTGAACAAGATCGCTAAAAGTGACAAGTATGTTTCTGTTGAAGAGCACTCACTGATGTATTACATACGCCTGAAGCTGAATAAGGATTATGATGAAAATTAATCAATGATTCGTTTAATTAAAAGAGGTCATCTCGTCTATCACGGAATGACCTCTTTTTTTGAAATGCAATCTACTTAAAACGCATAAGCGAACTTAAAGCCCATCACCCCTGTAGGTAGTGTCTGCTTTGAATATTCAGCAGAATATGTAGTAGTACTATATGGATAGGTATTTGTAGGTGTATAATTTGCTTCAAACTGAGATACTGTGCTTGTACGCAAGCCAAGTCCGATGTAATAATCCAGCATGAAATTTTTTCCCAGGTGAAACACATAGCCGTAGTTAAAAGTAAAACTGTTTATGCGTGCATATTCCTGAACCGGCGTGCCGATGGGTGTTCCTTCATATGCAGAAACTTCACTGTTATATAGCCGGTGTCTGTAATAAAGCGCCAGGTATGAACCTTCAAAGCAATCATCTTCCAGATAAATTTTAGGTGAAATGCTATAAGTGTTTCCCAACTGGTACGTTCTTGTTACTTCATCACTCGTATAATTTGCCGAGGTTTGGAAGTCTGTAAACCTGCGTAAAAAATTTTC
>NZ_JBQCDF010000044.1:0-3562 GCF_051961495.1 Cytophaga sp.
GAAGTTCTTATCCCGATCCCGATAGCTATCGGGATCGGGATAAGAACTTCTTTTATTTTATCGCATACTGTCGCACGGTAGCCAGTACCTGTTCCTGTAATGCTTCTGTTGGCCACGATGCTGCAATGTTTTCGATCTGCATAATTTCTTCAAACATGGCGTCCTGCTCTATTCCTGCCTGCATGGCTTCTGCATAGGGTGTATCCGTAAAGGATACCAGAGTATATTGAGGAACAAAAATATCCGGAATTACCTGGTGCAGGTATTTTTCAATTTGCTTTCTTACCAGAAACTCAGCGTCTGCAACATGATCGCGCATTTCAATAAAATTTTTTAATGCCAGGTCTGAAATTGCATCGGCATTTACTTTCCGTTGTCTGTAAAACTCCGCAAAAATGTTTTTCCAGTGTATTTCTTTTGACGTTGAAATAATTTCAGCCAATATCCTGCAATCCTCAAAGCCTGCATTCATGCCTTGCCCGTAAAACGGAACCAATGCATGCGCCGCATCACCAATCAACAACGTATGCGTATTAAACCATTCATTTGTATGAACGGTAAATAATTTAGATGTAGGATGAATACTGAATTGTTCTGTCAGGTTAGGAATAAGTTTACATGCATCTGCGAAATACGTGTTAAAGAAATCATGTATTGCTTCCGGCGAATTTAATTTTTCAAAGGAAATTTCCCCCTGCAACGGAAGAAACAGTGTTGCTGTGTAACTGCCGTCTGCATTGGGCAGGGCAATCAGCATGAAGCGTTCCCGCGGCCATATATGCAAGGCTTCTTTATTGGTAAGACGTGTTGCTTCCTTGCTGTAAATTTCCAGTTCTTTGTAAGCATAGTCCAGCGTATCAACAACTGGTTGAGCTGCCGATTTTTTTGAAAGCATAGCACGCACGGTCGAAAATGCGCCATCAGCACCTATAAGAATTTCCTGCGGTAGTGTTTTTATTATTTCATGACTGGCTGACGTAAAAATCCATTGCTGGTTTGCAGCATCATAATCTGAACAACTCAGGTCAAAGCTGAATGGCACGCCCAATTGCTCAGCCGTTGAAATCAATAATTCATTCAAAGCAGCCCTGCCTATGGAATTAATATGCTGAGAGGTTTCTCCATAGGCCTGAAAATGCAGTTCACCATTCAGGTCATGTATTTCTCTTCCATACATCGGAACAGCTAAAGCCAGCGCCTGTTTTTCAAGTCCCGGCGCAGCTTCACCCAACGCCCGCAAACCTCTCTGGCTGATTGCCAAATTGATGGACCGGCCTGCATGTACTTCACTCTTGCGCGGATCCGGCCTTTTTTCAAATACCCGTACATCCATGTTCTGGCGTTTTAAAAAGATAGCCAGCAAACTGCCCACCAATCCTGCCCCGCAAATAGTAACCTGCTTATTCATATCTTATAACAAAACTGCATGTTTGGAGAGCTCCAGTGCAAACAGATATATTTCTTCATATTTATTATACAATGGAACCGCTGCAACCCGTATCACGTCCGGCTCGCGCCAGTCAACAACAAAACCTTTCTTAGTCAGAATATCAACCAGTTCTTTGCCCATGTCTTTTTCAATCCGGATTGAAACCATAGCACCATGTTCATTGGCTGTTACCGGAGTAATGATTTTCATCAAAAATTTTTTCTTCTGATCCGGCGTACACAATGCCTTCAATAGAAAAAGCATGTAATCAAACATCACTTTTCTTTTTTTATTGATTGCAGGTAAGCCTGCCTGCATATAAATATCAAGCGAGGCTTTCAGGCCAATCATATTGAATACAGGAGCATTGCTTACCTGAAAACCCGCAGCTCCGGAGACAGGTTTATAAGAACCTTTCAGGTTGAAACGTGTATCCTGATCATGCCCCCACCAGCCAGCCATTCTGGGTGTTGTCTTATCATGACCGTGCTGCTGGTGAATAAAGGATCCGCCCACAGCACCAGGACCGCCGTTCAGATATTTATAGCTGCACCACACAGCAAAGTCTACTTTCCAGTCGTGCAATTGCAGCGGCATGTTTCCGATCGCATGCGCGAGGTCGAAGCCGGCAAAAGCTCCGGCCAGATGTGCTGCCTGCGTAATACGGTTCATGTCATATGCCTGCCCGGTATAATAATTCACACCGCTCATCATCACCAGTGCCACACTGCCTTTGTTCTTTTGAATCACCGAACAGATTTCATCGGTAGACAGATAAGCATCTTTCTTTGCCGGCTTTAATTCAATAATTACTTTTTTAGGATCATAGCCGTACAGCTTCACCAGACTTTCCAGCGCAAACCGATCCGATGGAAAATTCCAGGCTTCGGTAATAATTTTGATCTTCTTCCCGATTGGACGGTAAAAGGAGGCAAACATAAAATGGAGATTTGCTGTAAGGCTGTTCATTGCCACCACTTCATCCGGGTAGGCTCCTGCAAGTACTGACAAGGGTTTGGCAAAAGACTGATGATAGGTAAGCCAGGGATTCTTTGCTTTCCAATGTCCTTCTACTCCCCAACGTTCCCAGTCTTCAAGCTCCTGCATGAAAAATTCTTTTGCCTTTTTCGGTTGCAGACCCAGGGAATGCCCGCAAAAATAAGCGCCCCCAATGGCAGGTTGAGGAAATAAAAACTCTTTTCTGTAAGCTGCTAACGGATCTTCTTTATCCAATTGCTGCGCATAAGAGCGTGTAATAAGAAATTTTGTTGGCACGTTATTCCTTGTGTTCAATTGAAGATTCTTTAATAAAGCTCTTCATGGTTTACGAATGTAGGACTAATCTATTTTATGATGAAGCCTTGAAAGATGACATTGATCACCCTTACAGTGTTGGCGTTTATTGCTAAACACTATGCCTGTTTTTTAACGGGAGCCTGCATCACCGTACCACATTTGGAACACGTGCACAGATCTGCAGACCTGTAAAATTTATCCATCACAACCGGCAGCTGGCTTACGATATCTTTTACCATAACAAACTCTTCATATAGTTTATTATTGCATTTTTCACAATACCACATAAAACCATCCAGTTCTTCTTCTCCTCTGTATCGTTCAATCACCAGCCCAACCGTATTAGCCCCCCGCTGCGGACTATGTGGAACACGCGCCGGCAGCAAGAACATATCGCCTTCATTTATTTCAATGTCAACGATCTTTTCATCTTCAATAATTTTAAGAATAATATTTCCTTCAACCTGATAGAATAGTTCTTCGCCTTCGTTATAATGAAAATCCTTACGTGCATTGGGCCCGCCAACAACCATTACAATAAAATCTTTATTGCCGGTATAGACCTGTTTATTCCCTACCGGAGGTTTCAGAAGATGTTTGTTTTCATTGATCCAATGATTCAGACTAAATGGCTTTAACATAGAATAACGGGTTATTTAAGTGCTGAAATACAGTTCGAAGTAGGATTGTTGCTTTGATGCATAAAATATTACAGATATAAAGTACGTTAATTTTAAATATAGACACCACAAATCATGGATATTTCGTCTCTAAGATGTAATTTTAATAACAATTATTTGGTCAAATCCATTGCTTGCGACCAAAAAGTAAAGTACC
>NZ_JBQCDF010000045.1:0-4477 GCF_051961495.1 Cytophaga sp.
TGGCATTCGTATGGAATGACAGAAACTGTTTCGCACATTGCCATGAAGCAGGTTTATCCTACAGAAGAACAAACTTATACAGCTTTTGATTCTGTTGAGATCCGTGTAAATGAACAGCGATGTTTATCCATCAAAGGTGCAGTAACTAATAACAGCTGGCTGCAAACCAATGATATTGTAGAATTGATTAATGACAGGCAATTTACTTTTATCGGCAGGACTGATTTCGCCATTAATTCCGGCGGTATTAAAATACAGGTAGAACCTATAGAAAATCTTATCGAAAAAATTCTTCAACAAACGCAATTACCGGCTCCTTTCTTTATCGCGGGCATAGCAGATGAATCGCTTGGAGAAAAAATTGTATTGTTCATTGAATCTGCTTCCCTTGCCGAAACAGTAAAAACACAATTGCTGCAAACATTAAAAGAGCAGCTTCCCAGATACCACGCGCCTAAAGAGATTCGGACTGCAGTATTCATTTATACCGCTTCCGGAAAAATCAACAGAAAAGAGACCGTAAAAAAATCAGGGCTGTAATTTTTTTTACAACCCTGATTTTTATATTAACCTTCCTGATAAAAATTAATCTTTCGACAACGGAATATTAAATCCTGCAGATAAAATAAATTGTTGTGAAAAGAAATGCTGATTGGCAATCCCTTCTCCGTAGATCTTATCGTGCGTATAGTGTGCATATGCGCCTTTCATAGATGCTTCCAAAAAGAAGTAACGGTAAATATCATAACGCACGGCGCCACCTAATGTGAATACATAACCAGCCAATCTGAAAGGCCCGTCGCGCTCATTGCCCATAATCACAGACTGTGTTTTAGGAATCAGGAAACCACCGCCTGCTTTAGCGATCAGACTTAATTTATGATGCGATTTTTCTGACTTGAAAAACGTGAAGCGCTTCAATAAACTTGCCGTTAGATAATTGTTTCCGTTGGTATGTTCGTAATGCCAGAAGTTATAGTTAACAATAGTATCCTGATCGTATTGCACACCATGGATTTGTCCTGTCATGTGAGCCGTTTGTCCTTCCGTAACGATGTACTTCAAGTGATCCCAGCCAGCTTCAATGCCCCAGTCACCTTTGTTGTTGAAGAAATAACCACCGTAAAATACATATTGCGGTACGGTCAAAGGCTGACTGAAAAAGTCATTCATATCCCTTTGATCATGAGCTTTTACATTGTGAAGGGTGAAATCATAATTATCATCCCGGTCGTTTTTAAAATGTACATCGCTGCGGGTATAATAATCCTTCTGGTAGCCCCAGGTTACATAGAATGTGCCATGCATTTTTTTCTTTTTAACTGCTGCAGTTGAATCCTGAGCAAAGGCGCTTTGAATGTTCAAACAAAACACAATCAAAGCAAAACTTAAATACTTCATATTGGGGGAAAACTATAAATCTGCTAGAGGCCCCCAAAAATACATATTAGTTCATATAATAGACTTTTCCGTGCAGAAAAATTTTATTCATAGTTTTGAATACATAAAAAAACGCTTGCATTAAAATGACAAGCGTTTGATTTATAATGTTTTGTATTTGATATTATCTGTATTTTTTCAAAAATTCATCTGCAATCTTTTTCTCATCGAAAACAGGATTAATTTTAGCAATATCTACCGGACAATTACATTCAACTTTCTCAAAATCAGTAATTCTCAAAGCTACATTCGGCAATCCCTGGTCTTTGTCCTTTGAACTTACATCAATGAATTCAAAATCTAGAATATCAAGCAGATTCGCATCAACCTTTGCTTTCTTAAGCAATTCAACGACTTTATCTTTCAGAATATCTATATGGTTTAAATTCAGAGAATCTAATTTCATTTCAATCAAACGTTCTCTGAAATCATAATACTCTTCTTTAATGGCGTCAACCAATTCATTGGCAAAATCTTCATCTTCATAATCGTCTTCATCAATAAATTCGGTAGCAATCAATTCTTCACCCCAAATTTTAATTACTAAATCTGAATCTTCTACAAGGAGTTCAACCTCTTTTTCCTGAAGCTTAATACCAGCTTCCTCTTCAGCTAATTCTACTAATTTTTCAGTAAGGATATTCATTGTTATTCGATTGTACTATACTTTGAGATGTCTTCTGAAACAACAAACGAAAAGCTGGTTGTTTCGTTGGCGAATTCAAAATATAAAAATTAAAATAGTCGATTTGAAAATGTAACTTTGTTTAAATATTGTACTTTCATTAGAACGGAAACAACTATTTCCGTCCTATAAAAATAATAAGTTGCTATGAATTTTAAAAACATTACGATAGAATATCATTATTTAGAATTACCCGCGCCTTATACTTATACCAAAACTTTAAAGATCTCTTTTTCAGAGGCTGGCCTGAAAACGGATTACGCCTTAAAATATACTGACCGTGAAGATTTTAGTGAAGAAGAATTACAGGATGAAGGGTTTACCGGGAATGATGATGAATCGTGGAAAGGCAATATTGATACGAATTGGCTTCAGACTCTGGTACATTTAAAGGAACTGAAACCAGGTGAAAAAGCAACGTCTTCCAACGAATCAATTGTGCATGTTGACGGCAGATTGATTGAGACTTACGGGAACGAAAATAAATGGGATTATTTCATTCAGGAAATTACACAGGCAATTTATGAAACGGCTGAATGGGAAGGCCCGCTGAACATCCGCTATTGCCGGAAAAAATCTGAAGCAGATAAAGCCCCTATCCAACAACTGGAAATTTCATTCAGCAAACGAACAGCTACACTAAATAAAACGCATACTGTTTCCTGGGAACATGTACAGCAATTGCTCAAGTTATATTATCTGCAAGAATTTGCTGAAGGCGAACACAGCAAAAAAATACCTGTGGCTCCGGGCATCTATACAGATCCGGGGGATGGCTTCTGGTATGATACCGAAGAAGCTTCTTCAAGCCTGGACAAAATACAAAAGGAAAATCTTACAGAAGCATTCAAAGGAATTTTTGAATGATTGTGCATTTCGAGGATCAGATGAGAGAATGGCATCTGACCTCGGAAATAAGCACTTTAGTCGAGTTGAAAAAATTGGATTGGAAAAGTACGGAGTACAGAGTATAAAGTACAGAGTACAAAATTTATATATACTTAATAAGAACAGAAAAGCATTTATAGAGTACAAGAATTAAGCACGATAAGTTAAATTTTTGTCGTCTTGATACTTAGTACTAAGTACTGTGTACTTTCTTACTCGTTCGATAATTTACTTACCTGTTTCTGCAAGCCACTTACTATGGCACTTAGCTTCTCAACAGACATATCAGGCTTAGGAAAATCTGTACTGATGTAGGCTTTCGATTCCCATATTTCCAGTACATCTTCTACATTTATATCATATGGCTCATAAGCGGGATTATCAGAGATTAACCGCAGCGTTTCATTTTTCTTAATATTGTTGTGTATACGTTTGTATACTATGCCTTCCGAAACGGTTACCAATACATAGGTTTGCTGATCTTTAACCGAGTTCCAGTTATCGAGATACTGACCAATGATCAGGCTACCGCTGGGTAAAGGCAACATGGAATCACCTTTAATTTCAAAAGCCCTGTATGTACCGCTGCCACTAAAGATCGGCAAGTAGAACTTTGGCAGTTCTGCCACATATTCGGGATCCGAATAACCATTCAGATAACCGGCTGCAGCTTTTTGAGGCACCAGCTGAATATTTTCTTTATCATCCTTATCAACCGTGATTGCTAACACGCGAAGGCGTTTTCCTTCTACGTCTTTTGTCATGGCTTCTTTGCGTTTTTCAGGATCACTTAATGATTCAGAAATAAGTAAATCAACCGTTGAACCAAACAAGCGGGCAAGCAGGGTAAGCGTTTCTAATCCCGGCTCAGCACGTCCTTCCTCATATGCACCAAGTAATGAGCGCTTAATTCCTATTTTTTGAGCAAGCTGTTCCTGAGTTAAACCCAATTGCTTTCGGAAGAATTTAATATTCTCACTGATTACACCCATGGTATAAAGTTTTATTAAACTACTGTCTTTAAAGTAAACTGATGATTCAATGCATTTAATACATCACTCATCTTCATGCCTGTTGTATCCATTTCTACAGAACGTGTAAAGTTTGATTCCTGCGTCTGACAAGACAATCCTACTTTAACACTTGTTTGATTCGAATTACGAAGGCGGATCAAATATACTAGTTTCGTTGTCATATTGTTAATATTTTTAGTAAAACTAATACACATTTTCATATTTGCCAAATTTTTTAGTAAAAATTTCAATAAAGTTGATTTTTTGCTATTTAAATGAGCATGTTCATAATTTATCAACACGAAATACACCTCAATCAACCGGGGTTCTGTATATTCAAGCTAATTTCTATGAACAATGAGTAAATATATACCCCTGCTATTCTTCTGTGCTCTTCTTTATAGCTGCTCTTCAGGAACAAAAACTGAAACCATAACTAAGGATGCTACTT
>NZ_JBQCDF010000046.1:0-19973 GCF_051961495.1 Cytophaga sp.
GATACAGCAGGAATCAAGGCTATCCGTAGCAGACAACAGTGGTGCTAAAGAAGTATTAGTAATCCGCGTACTAGGTGGTACAGGCAAAAGATATGCTTCTATTGGTGACAAGATTGTTGTGACTGTAAAGTCAGCAATTTCTTCAAGCAATATGAAGAAGGGTACGGTATCTAAAGCCGTGGTGGTACGCACCAAAAAAGAAGTAAAGCGTGCGGATGGTTCATACATCCGCTTCTCTGATAACGCTGCAGTTTTGTTAAACAATAATGACGAACCAAGAGGTACTCGTATCTTTGGTCCAGTTGCGCGCGAATTGAGAGACAAGCAATTTATGAAAATCGTTTCATTAGCCCCTGAAGTTCTTTAATTCGTATGGCAAGCAACAAACAAACAAAATTACATGTCCGCACAGGTGATAACGTTATCGTTATCTCGGGTGATGACAAGGGAAAACCTGGAAAGGTTCTTTCTGTAGATAAGGAAAACCAAAAGGCTATTGTTGAAGGTATCAATATTGTTACTAAACACAATAAACCTACTGCGAATGTACCTAACGGTGGCATTGTTAAGAAGGAAGCTCCTATTCACATCAGCAAACTGATGATCGCTGATCCAAAAACTGGAAAGGCAACAAGAATTGGCCGTAAAGAAGATAAAAGCGGCAAAATGGTTAGATACGCTAAAAAGTCAGGGGAGGTAATAAAAAATGGCTAATCCTAGATTAAAAGATAAATATCTTAATGATATTCTTCCGGAACTAAAGAAGAAATTCCAATATTCTTCTGTTATGCAAGTTCCAAAGATTACAAAAATTGTAATCAACAAAGGTATTGGTGCAGCAGTAGCTGACAAGAAATTAGTTGATGTAGGCGTTGAAGAACTTACATTAATCTCTGGTCAGAAAGCAGTAGCAACAAAGTCTAAAATGGATGTTTCCAACTTTAAACTTCGTTCTAACATGCCCATCGGTGCTAAAGTTACTTTAAGAGGCAACCACATGTATGAGTTCCTTGACCGTTTAACGGCAGTTGCTCTTCCACGTGTACGTGACTTCAAAGGTATCAATGACAAAGGTTTTGATGGTCGTGGAAACTACACCTTAGGTGTGAAAGAACAGATCATTTTCCCTGAGATCAGCATTGACAAGATCAATAAAATTACTGGTATGGATATCACAATCGTGACTACTGCCAACACTGATGAAGAAAGTTTTGAACTTCTGAAAGCATTCGGTATGCCGTTTGCCTCTCTGAAAAAATAATAATATACCATGGCTAAAGAATCGGTAAAAGCTAGAGAAAGAAAAAAGCAAGCAACTGTTGAAAGATTTGCTGCTAAAAGAAAAGCTCTAAAAGAAGCAGGTGATTACGTAGGTTTAGATAAACTTCCTAAAAACGCTTCTCCAGTACGTTTACACAATCGTTGTAAGTTAACTGGTCGTCCAAGAGGTTATATGAGAAAATTCGGTATCAACCGTGTTACTTTCAGAGAACTTGCAGCAAATGGTAAAATTCCAGGTGTAACTAGAGCAAGCTGGTAATTTATTTCAAAATACTTTATTATTAAAAAATAATATCGTACCTTTGCAGGCCCTTTTAGGGCTTTTAATTTCTTATTAAAGTTGTTAGAATTGTTAAATATATGGATCCAATAGCCGATTACCTTACAAAAATCAGAAACGCGATAAAAGCAAAACATCGTGTTGTTGAGGTGCCTGCTTCAAATATCAAGAAGGAGATCACTAAGGTATTATTTGATAAAGGTTATATTCAAAGCTATAAATTCGAAGATAGTGCTGTACAAGGTTCTATCAAGATAGCTTTAAAATATCACCCGCTTACGAAAGAATCAGCAATTCTTAAGCTTGAGCGTATTAGTAAGCCAGGTTTGAGAAAATATACGCACGCTGAAACAATGCCACGCGTATTAAATGGTCTTGGTGTCGCTATTCTTTCTACCTCTAAAGGTATAATGAGCGATAAAGAAGCTAAAAGTTTGAACATAGGCGGAGAAGTTCTTTGCTTTGTATATTAATTTAAATTTCGGACGAATACTATGTCACGTATTGGTAAATTACCTGTAACTCTTCCGGAAAAAGTTGAATTATCTGTATCAGCAAGTAATCTTGTTACAGTAAAAGGTCCTAAGGGTACTCTTACTCAGCAAGTTGATCCGGATATCAAAGTTTCCGTAGAAGATGGAAAGGTTGTAGTTGCTAGACCTACTGAGCAAAAAAGACACAAAGCTTTACACGGTTTGTATCGCTCATTAATCAGCAACATGGTTCAAGGTGTTAGCCAAGGCTACAAAGTTGAACTTGAATTGGTTGGGGTTGGTTACAAAGCAACAGCAACTAATAACATCCTTGAATTAAGCTTAGGATATTCTCACGGTATCTTCTTGAAGTTACCTGCAGAAATCTCTGCTTCAGCATTAACGGAAAAGGGTAAAAACCCGATCGTTACTTTAGAGTGTATTGATAAGCAGTTAATCGGTCAGGTTTCTGCAAAAATCAGATCTCTAAGAAAAATCGAACCATACAAAGGTAAAGGTGTTCGATTCAAAGGAGAAGTTGTAAGAAGAAAAGCTGGTAAAACAGCATCTAAATAAATAAGACATGGCAACTAAGAAAGATCTTAGAAGGCTCAGAATAAAAAGAGGTATCAGAAATAAAATTTCCGGTACTGCTGAGAAACCTAGATTATCTGTATTCAGAAGCAATACAGGTATATCAGCTCAATTAATTGACGATATCAGCGGCTTGACTCTTGCAAGCAGCTCTTCTGTTGAGTTTAAATCTAGCAAAGGTACAAAAAGCGAGATTTCAACATTAGTAGGTAAAAAAATTGCAGAAAAAGCTGCTGCAAAAGGCATCAAAAATATTGTTTTTGATAGAGGTGGCTTTTTATACCACGGTCGTGTGAAAGCATTGGCTGAAGGTGCAAGAGAAGGTGGTTTAGCATTCTAATTCATAAAGAAAAGATATTATGTCTCAAGTCAACGTTAAAACGGTAAAAGCGAGTGAAATCGAGCTTAAAGAGCATGTTGTTGCTATTAACCGCGTTGCTAAAGTAGTTAAAGGTGGACGTCGTTTCAGTTTTTCTGCAATAGTTGTAGTAGGAGATGGACACGGTGTTGTTGGTCACGGTTTAGGTAAAGCAAATGAAGTTACAGATGCGATCACTAAAGCTATCGACGACGCTAAAAAGAATCTTATAAAAGTTCCGGTAATCAATGGAACATTACCACACGAAATGATTGGTAAATTCAGCGGTGGTTTTGTATTTGTTAAGCCAGCGGCTCCAGGTACTGGAGTAATTGCAGGTGGTGCGATGCGTGCTGTATTTGAAAGTGCTGGTGTAAAAGACGTTTTAGCAAAATCTAAAGGTTCTTCTAACCCACACAACGTGGTAAAAGCTACTATCGATGCATTAGTTAAAATGAGAGCTCCTCATAAAGTAGCTATGCAGCGTGGAGTAACTATGAGTAAAGTATTTAATGGTTAATTCTATATAATCATGGCAAAAGTTAAAATTACTCAAGTTGTAAGTGCAATTAAAAAAACTGAAAACCAAAAAAGAGTATTAGCATCTTTAGGTTTAGGGAAAATTAATTCTACAGTTGAACAAGAACTTACACCTTCTATAAAAGGAATGCTAAATAAGGTAAATCATTTAGTAGTTGTTAGCGAGTAAGCATTATGAAATTACATACATTAAGACCTGCTAAAGGTTCTGTAAAAACATCGAAACGTATAGGTAGAGGTACTGGATCCGGCAGAGGAGGTACTTCAACTAAAGGTCATAAAGGAGCTAAATCCAGATCAGGTTATTCTTCTAAAATTGGATTTGAAGGTGGTCAGATGCCATTACAGCGTCGTTTACCTAAATTCGGCTTTAAGAGTCTTAACAAAATCGAATTTAAACCAATCAATCTTGATGAATTAGTTGAATTAATCGAGAAGACTGGTGCTTCAGTTGTAGACGTAGCTTTAATGAACCAAAATGGTTTGATCGGTAAAAACGATAGAGTTAAAATCTTAGCTAGAGGCGAAGTTAAATCAATTAAAGCAGAAATTATTGCTCATGCATTTTCAGCAACAGCTTCTGAAGCTATTGCTGGTGCAGGCGGTAAAGTTACTCTTATAGGCTAATGAAGCGTTTCATTACTACTTTTAAGAATATATTCTCTATTGAAGAATTGCGTACGCGAATCTTCACAACCATCATGTTCCTAGTTATGTTCAGACTAGGTTCATTTGTTGTTTTACCAGGTGTAGATCCTAGTAAACTTGACGAAGGTGGAAATTCAGAGGGTATTTTAGGTGTTATCAATACATTCTCAGGGGGGGCGTTCAACAACGTTTCTGTGTTTGGGTTAGGTATAATGCCGTATATCTCAGCTTCAATTGTTTTACAATTATTGACATTTGCTGTTCCGTATTTCCAGCGTCTTCAAAAAGACGGCGAATCCGGAAGAAAGAAAATAAATCAGTATACAAGAATTCTTACAATTGTAATCACAGTCTTCCAATCAATAGCTTACCTAGCGGCAACTCTTGATAAAGATATGATTTACGAAGGGATGGATTCACAATTCATGAACGTTGTGAGAATTATCACATTGATTTCCGGAACAATGTTCTGTATGTGGATTGGTGAGCGTATTACTGAAAAAGGAATCGGAAATGGTATATCAATGCTGATTATGATTGGTATTGTCTCTCGTTTACCATTTGCATTAATGGCTGAAGTTCGTTCTAAAAATCTTGAAGGTGCTCTTCCATTATTGATTGAATTTGCAGCATTGTTCTTTGTAATTATGTTGGTAGTTCTGGTGCAGCAAGCTACACGTAGGATCCCGATTCAATATACTAAACAAATTGCTGGAGGTAAACAAGTAGTTGGTCAGCGTCAATATTTACCATTGAAACTGATTGCTGCAGGTGTAATGCCGATTATCTTTGCACAATCTGTAATGTTTCTGCCTGCAATCATCGGATCTTCATTTGCAGATACAAATGACTTTGCGAACTCTGTAGCAGCAACATTCAATGATCCTACTTCCTGGCAGTATAACCTGTCATTTGCAACAATGATTATTCTCTTTACTTATTTCTACACAGCAATTACAGTTAATCCGAACTCAATTGCAGAAGATTTAAGAAGAAATGGTGGTTTTATTCCTAGTGTTAAACCAGGAGCTGCGACATCCGAGTATATTGATGATGTTCTTACTAAAATCACATTACCTGGATCTTTATTCTTAGCTGTTTTAGCCATTTTACCTGCATTTGCAAGTATGTCCGGAATTGAAAAAGAGTTTTCATATTTCTATGGCGGGACTTCTTTGTTAATTATGATTGGTGTTGTTCTTGATACACTTCAACAAATTGAAAGTTTCTTGTTGATGAAGCACTATGACGGAATGATGCAAACAGGAAGAGTTAAAGGAAGATTAGATACTGCTGCGGTTTAATATAAAATGGCAGTAATTCATTACAAGTCTAATGAAGAGCTAGAGATTATTCGTGAAAGCGGAAAAATACTTGGAAAGGCTCACGCAGAAATTGCAAAAATCATCAGACCAGGAGTAAAAACAATTGAATTAGATAAAATAGCATATCAATTCATTGCCGATAACGGAGGAATCCCTTCTTTTAAAGGCTATAATGGTTTTCCCTCCACGCTTTGTATATCCGTGAATGAAGTTGTTGTTCATGGTTTTCCAAGTGAATATGAGTTAAAAGATGGTGATATTATCTCTGTCGATTGTGGAGTAAAGTATAAAGGTTTTCATAGCGATTCTGCTTATACTTACCCAGTTGGAAATGTGAAAGAAGAAGTTTTAAAACTACTTCGGATTACAAAAGAGAGTTTATATAAAGGTATTGAACAAGCCGTTGCCGGTAACAGAATGGGCGACATAGGTTATGCAGTACAAACGTTCGTTGAAAAAGAAGGTTATTCAGTTGTTAGAGAATTGGTTGGTCATGGGTTAGGCAAAAGTCTCCATGAAAAACCTGAAGTTCCTAATTACGGAAATAGGGGCAAAGGGCTAAAATTAGAAGAAAATCTGGTTATTGCCATTGAACCTATGATAAATCTGGGTAAAAAGAATGTAGTTCAGGAGAATGATGGCTGGACAATTCGAACTTCAGATCGCATGCCTTCCGCTCATTTCGAACATACGGTAGCAGTAAAAAAGGGAAAACCAGAAATTTTGACTACCTTTGAGTTTATTGAACAAATTATTAATATTTAATTCATCGCATGTCAAAGCAGGCATCAATTGAGCAGGATGGTAAAATATTAGAAGCATTATCAAACGCAATGTTTCGTGTAGAATTGAGTAATGGACATCAGGTTATCGCTCATATTTCTGGGAAAATGCGGATGAATTACATTAAGATATTGCCAGGCGACAAAGTAAGAATGGAAATGTCTCCATACGATTTGACTAAAGGAAGAATTGTATTTCGATATAAATAATAATTAAACATATAAATCAACAAGACGATGAAAGTAAAAACATCGATCAAAAAAAGAAGTGTAGATTGCAAAGTTGTCAGAAGACACGGCAAACTTCTAGTAATCAATAAGAAGAACCCAAGGTTCAAACAAAGACAAGGTTAATATAATAGAATAATACTATGGCAAGGATTTCTGGTGTTGATATTCCCGATAACAAAAGAGGTGAAGTTGCATTAACTTACATCTACGGTATTGGTCGTAATTCAGCTCAAAGTATTTTGACGAAAGCTGGTGTAAACTGGGATAAGAAGGTTAGTGAATGGAACGATGATGAGGCGAATGCAATTCGTGCGATCATTGCTTCAGAACACAAAACTGAAGGTGCTCTTAAGTCTGAAGTACAATTAAGTATTAAGCGTTTGATGGATATCGGCTGTTACAGAGGTCTTCGTCATAGAAAAGGATTACCTGTACGTGGTCAGCGTACAAAAAACAACTGTCGTACTCGTAAGGGTAAACGTAAAACAGTTGCAAATAAAAAGAAGGCAACTAAGTAGTAATTACTGAAACTGAAATTTAATTCAGAATATGGCTCAACAATCAACTGCCGCGAAAAGAAAAGATAAAGCTAAAAAAAGAATCGTAGTGATCGAACCAACAGGTCAGGTTCACATCAGAGCTTCTTTTAACAACATTATCATTTCTGTTACTAACAGTACAGGTCAAGTAATATCTTGGGCTTCTGCTGGTAAAATGGGATTCCGCGGATCTAAAAAGAATACTCCTTACGCTGCTCAGGTTGCAGCGCAAAACTGTGCTCAGGTTGCCTTTGAAGGTGGCATGAGAAAGTGTGAAGTTTTTGTAAAAGGACCAGGCTCAGGTAGAGAGTCTGCAATTCGCACCATCCAGAATGCAGGTATCGAAGTGTTAACAATCAAGGATGTTACACCAATGCCACATAACGGATGCAGACCTCCTAAAAAGAGAAGAGTCTAATTATTTTAATTGAACATTAATAGTTAATAAGAAATGGCACGTTATACTGGCCCTAGAACTAGAATCTCGAGAAGATTTGGTGAGCCTGTAATGGGAGATAGCAAAGCGCTTCAGAAGAAGAACTATGCACCCGGAATGCATGGTAGAAATAAAAAAAGAAAACAATCTGAATATTCTATTCAGTTGAAAGAAAAGCAAAAGGCTAAATACACTTATGGTGTATTAGAAAGACAATTTGCTAAAACTTTTGACACTGCAGCAAGAAAGCAAGGTATCACTGGTGAAAACCTTCTGAAAATGCTTGAAGCTCGTTTAGATAATACAGTTTACCGTTTAGGTATCGCTACATCTAGAAGAGCTGCTCGTCAACTTGTAATTCACAAACACATTGTTGTGAACGGTGATGTGGTTAACATTCCTTCATACCAGTTGAAGCCTGGCGATCAGCTAGGTGTTCGTGAGAAATCAAAATCACTTGAAGCAATTACAGATAGCCTTTCTACTCAATCAGCTAAGAAATTTACTTGGTTGGAGTGGGATCAAACTAGCATGTTAGGTAAATTTGTAACTTACCCTCAGCGTGAAGAAATTCCTGAGAACATCCAGGAACAACTGATTGTCGAGTTGTACTCTAAATAATAAATAATAAACATAATCTAACTATATATTTATGTCTATTCTTTCTTTTCAAATGCCAGAAAAAGTGGTTATGGAAAAAGCAGACGATTTCCATGGTCTGTTTGAATTCAAACCTCTTGAAAAAGGATATGGTGTAACTATCGGTAATGCTTTAAGAAGAATTTTATTATCTTCTCTTGAAGGTTATGCGATCACTGGGATTAAAGTTCCTGGTGTGTTACATGAGTTTTCTACAATTCCTGGCGTAAGGGAAGATGTAACTGAGATTATCCTGAACCTTAAACAAGTTCGTTTCAAAAAGATTTCTGACGTAAACGAAAACAAAATCGTTGTTAGCATCAAGAAACAAGCTTCTTTCAAGGCTGGTGATATTGCTAAGTTTACTTCTGCTTATCAAATCTTAAACCCGGAATTATTGATCTGCAATGTAGATTCTAATTCTAACTTTGATATCGAGTTAACACTTGAAAAAGGTCGTGGTTATTTGCCAGCAGAAGAAAATAAACCAGCTGAGCAAATCTTTGGTTATATTCCAATTGACGCAATTTTTACACCAATCAAAAATGTAAAATACAGCGTTGAGAATACAAGGGTAGAACAAAGAACGGATTACGAAAAACTAATTCTTGAAATATTAACTGACGGATCTATCCATCCTGAAGATGCATTGAAAGGTGCCGCTAATATTTTAATTAAACACTTCATGCTATTCTCAGATCAAACAATGACGTTTGAAGCTGTTAAAGCGGAAGAAGAAGAGACAGTAGATGAAGAATTCTTACACATGAGAAAACTTCTGAAAACTTCTCTGGCTGATCTAGACTTGTCTGTACGTGCTTACAACTGTTTAAAGGCTGCAGATATCAAAACATTGGGAGAGCTTGCTACTCTTGATATTTCTGATATGATGAAGTTCCGCAACTTTGGTAAGAAGTCTCTTAACGAGTTAGAACAGTTAATAATTGATAAAAACTTATCCTTTGGAATGGATACGGCTAAGTACAAACTTGACGAGGATTAATCGCAATGAGACACGGTAAAAAAGACAATCACCTAGGTAGAACAGTAACTCACAGAAGAGCTTTATTATCAAACATGGCTTCTTCTCTGATTCTTCATAAAAGAATTTCTACTACAGTTCCTAAAGCTAAGGAATTAAGAAAATATGTTGAGCCATTGATTACTAAGGCGAAAGCAGATTCTACACACAGTAGAAGAACGGTTTTCTCTTATCTTCAGAATAAGGATTCAGTAAAAGAACTATTTGATAATGTTGTCGACAAAATCGCAGCAAGACCAGGTGGATACACTAGAATCTTAAAAACTGGTGCTCGTATCGGAGATAACGCTGATATGTGTATCATCGAATTAGTTGATTACAATGAAACTTATGTAAAAGAATCTGAAGTTAAAGTTGCTAAGAGAACTCGTCGTTCTTCAGCTGCTAAAAAAGATGATTCTTCAGAATCAACAGGTACAGAACCACAAGCATAATGCTAACACAGCACAAATGTTTAATAATATCTTAAATAAAAAAGGATTTGACTTTTGTTGAATCCTTTTTTATTTTGTCTAAATTCAACTCATAAAGAATGAAACTCCACGAACAAAAAGAAGCATACTTGATGCTTGAAGATGGTACCTGGTACAAAGGAATCGCAGTTGGTAAAATCGGGACTACTTCAGGGGAGATTTGTTTTAATACAGGGATGACCGGATATCAGGAAATTTATACCGACCCTTCGTATTATGGTCAAATCATTGTTAATACAACCAGCCATATTGGTAATTACGGTGTTAAAGAAGATGAGCAGGAATCCAATAGTGTTAAATTTAGCGGATTAGTATGCAGAAACTTCTCCGAAATGTTTTCCAGAAAGGATGCGGATGGTTCATTGCAGGCATACTTTGAGAAAAATAATATTGTAGGTATCAGTGACATTGATACGCGCGAATTGGTAAGATATATCCGTAAAGCTGGTAAAACAATGAATGCCGTAATCTCTTCTGAGATTCTGGATGTTGAGAAACTTAAGCAGGAAGTAAAGAACGTACCTTCGATGAAAGGTCTTGAGCTTTCAAGCAAAGTATCTACAAAAGAAAGTTATTTTTTAGGTAATCCGGGTGCTAAATATAAAGTGGCGGTATTGGATTTAGGAGTTAAAACGAATATCCTTAGAAACCTTACTGAAAGAGATTGTTATTTGAAAGTTTTTCCTGCGAAAACTACATATGCTGAGATGCAACAGTGGTCTCCGAATGGTTACTTCATCTCTAATGGCCCGGGAGATCCCGCAGTAACGAGCTATGCGATTGATACAGTAAAAGATATTCTTTCTGATAACAAGCCAATGTTTGGTATTTGTTTAGGTCATCAGATCCTGGCTGAAGCTAATGGAATTCCAACTTATAAAATGCCAAATGGCCACAGAGGTTTGAATCATCCTGTAAAAAACTTAATTTCGGGCTTGTCTGAAATCACTTCACAAAACCATGGCTTTGCTGTGGATGCGAATGCAATACCGAAGGATAGTAATGTAGAGATTACACACATCAATCTTAATGATAATACAGTAGAAGGCATTCGTTTGAAAAACAAAAATGCATTCTCTGTTCAGTATCACCCGGAATCTTCCCCTGGGCCACATGATTCCAGATACTTATTCGATCAATTTGTATCAAACTTGAACTAGTACATTAAATTAATTTTAACATAAAACGAAAATGAGCTTAATAGAAGAAATCGTTGCGCGTCAGATTTTTGACTCAAGAGGAAATCCTACGATCGAAGTAGATGTAATTACGGAAAATGGTTTAATCGGCAGAGCAGCAGTTCCATCTGGTGCATCAACTGGTAAACATGAAGCAGTTGAGTTAAGAGATAATGACAAATCAATCTACATGGGCAAAAGCGTTTTAAAAGCTGTTGCAAACGTAAATGATATCATTGCTCCTGAATTGATCGGTTCTCATGTATTTGAGCAAAACCTGATTGATCGTTTAATGATTGATTTAGATGGTACTCCAAACAAAGGAAAATTAGGTGCTAATGCAATCTTAGGTGTTTCTTTAGCTTTGGCTAAAGCTGCAGCTCAGGAAGCTGGTTTACCATTGTATAGATATGTAGGTGGTGTTAGTGCTAACACATTGCCTGTACCAATGATGAATATCATCAACGGGGGGTCTCATGCAGACAACTCAATCGATTTCCAGGAGTTTATGATTATGCCAACAGGTGCAAAATCATTTACTGAGGCTATGCGTATTGGCTCTGAAGTATTTCATAACCTTGCAAAAGTATTGAAATCAAAAGGCATGTCTACAAACGTAGGTGATGAAGGTGGTTTCGCTCCAAATATCGCTTCTAACGAAGATGCTTTAAAAACTGTTATCCAGGCAATCGAAGCTGCAGGCTACAGACCAGGTGAAGATGTTATGATTGCATTTGATGCTGCTTCTTCTGAATTCTACGATGCAGAAACTAAATTATATCATTTCAAAAAATCAACTGGTGATAAGTTAACATCTTCTCAGATGGCTTCTTACTGGGCTGATCTAGTTAAACGTTATCCGATCGTATCTATCGAAGATGGTATGGATGAAGATGACTGGACTGGTTGGGCTGAATTAACTAAACTCGTAGGTGATAAAGTCCAGTTAGTAGGTGATGACTTGTTCGTAACAAACGTTAGCCGTTTACAGCAAGGTATCGACAAAGGTATTGCTAACTCAATCCTTGTAAAAGTTAACCAGATCGGTTCTCTAACTGAAACAATTTCTGCAGTTAACTTAGCGAAGAGAAATTCATATACTTCTGTAATGTCACACCGTTCAGGTGAAACAGAAGATAATACAATTGCTGATTTAGCGGTTGCATTAAACTGCGGTCAGATCAAAACGGGTTCTTGCTCTCGTTCTGATCGTATGGCTAAATACAATCAATTATTACGTATTGAAGAAGAGTTGGGTGAAGCTGCATACTTCCCTGGCAAGAATATGCGTAAGTAATATAACTAAAGGTCCTGCTATTAGCGGGACCTTTTTTTTTGTAAATTGCGGTATGAAAATACTTGAATGGACAAAAACGCTTCCTCCTATCTTTAGGAATTTTTTCTTCCTATTCTCAGTGGTATTTATTATTTGGATGATTTTTTTTGATTCGAATAATTTTATAAGCCAATATAAAATGAACAGCCAGTATAATGCTCAATTAAATGAAAAGGAATATTATGAGCAGAAAATACTTGAAGTAAAGGCGGAACAGGAGGCTTTACTGAAAGATAAAGTAAAGCTTGAAAAATTTGCCCGTGAACATTATTTAATGAAAAAACCAACAGAGGATATCTACATTCTTGTTGAAGAAGAATAGTCCTGTTAATTCCTTACCTTACTTAATGCCTGAAGGCGTTTCCACAATCATTTAGTTTACATGAATAAATATACTCGATACGTTGTCATTATCTGGACACTCTTTATTGGAGGCTTGTACACGTTGTTCCTATGGACTGTATTGATTCGTTTTAATTATCTGGGAGCTTTTGGTGACATGCCGGATCTTGTTAAACTTGAGAATCCGAAGAACGAATTAGCATCAGAAGTTTATTCATCGGATGGGGTATTGTTAGGCAAATATTTCCGTGAAAATCGTAGCCCGGTTTCATATTCAGAAATTTCTCCCAATGTAATAAACGCATTGGTTACAACAGAAGATATACGTTTCAGAGACCATGCGGGGATAGACCTGAAAGGGATGTTCGCCATATTCTACTATATGGCAAAAGGAGACCAGCGCGGGTCAAGTACGATTACACAGCAGCTTGCTAAAAATTTATTCAAAACACGTGGGGTGCAGAAAAAAGGCGTGTTGGGCTATCTTCCGGGTTTCAATATTGTTATAGCGAAAGTAAAAGAATGGGAGCTCGCTATTTCATTGGAAAAGATGTATACGAAAAACGAAATTCTTGCCTTGTATTTAAATACAGTTGATTTCGGAAGTAATTCGTTCGGGATTAAAGTAGCGGCAAAAACATTTTTTCAAACAAGCCAGGATAGTTTATCTATTCCGCAGGCAGCCATGCTCGTGGGGTTGCTGAAGGCGCCCACTTCATATAGTCCGATTTTAAATCCTGAGAATTGCTTAAACAGAAGAAACACTGTTCTCGAATTATTATTTGAAAATAAATTCATCACACAAATCCAGCTGAATACGTTAAAAAGGCAACCGATTGGTTTGAATTACGAAGTAGAAAATCATTCGGAGGGATCCGCAACGTATTTCAGAACGATGCTGAGCAAGTATCTCCAGGAATGGTGTAAAGAGAATAACAAAGATCTTTATGGAGATGGATTGAAGATCTATACAACAATTGATTCGCGAATGCAGAGTCATGCAGAAGCGGCGGTTGCAGAACATATGAAAGTGCTGCAGCGCAGATTTAATAAGCACTGGGAAGGTGAGAAGCCATGGCGTTACCAGAACAAAACAGAGATACCGAATTTTATTGAAGATGCAGCTAAAAAAACAGATCGATATAAAGCATTAGAAGCAAAATACGGCAAGGGTGATGATTCGATCATGACCGAGTTAAAAAAACCTGTTAAGATGACTGTATTCAGCTGGGATGGAGATATTGATACGTTAATGAGTCCGTATGATTCAATCGCTTATTACAAGCATTTTCT
Organism: Cytophaga sp.; assembly: GCF_051961495.1. NCBI lineage: Bacteria > Pseudomonadati > Bacteroidota > Cytophagia > Cytophagales > Cytophagaceae > Cytophaga > Cytophaga sp. The sequence continues at coordinate 13,791 of NZ_JBQCDF010000046.1, forward strand.
GCATACCGGTTTTATGACGATGGATCCGTATTCCGGCCATATCAAGACTTGGGTAGGAGGGATCAATTACAAACATTTTCAGTATGATCATGTGCAGCAGAGCAAACGCCAGCCGGGATCTTCTTTCAAACCATTTGTATATGCTACTGCTATTTCTCAGGGGATCTCACCTTGTACACTGGTGCCAGACCTTCCTATTACATTTGAATATGAAGAAGACGGAAAGCATATTATCTGGACGCCGCGCAATGCAGACTGGGTATATTCCGGCGATTCGTTGAATCTACGCCAGGGGATGGCTCGTTCGATCAATACGATTGCTGCCCGTGTAACAAAAATGGTTGGTACAGAAGAAGTCATTGAGATGGCTCATAAGCTTGGTATTCAAAGTGAGCTACGCCCTGTGCCGTCCGTATGTTTAGGATCAAGTGATGTGAATGTGTTTGAAATGGTAGGCGCATACAGCACGTTCCTGAATAAAGGTGTATGGACTGAACCTATCTTTATAGAGCGCATTGAGGACAATAGCGGTAATATTATTTATGAGGCTGTACCAAAGCGTAAAGATGCGGTGAGTGAAGAAGTTGCGGCTGTAATGGTACATATGCTTAAGGGAGGAACAGAAGAGCGTGGCGGTACCTCGCAGGCTCTTTTCCAATATGATATTTTCAGAGGTAATGAAATGGGCGGTAAAACAGGAACGTCTTCTAATTATTCTGACGGGTGGTTTATGGGAGTGTCAACAAGGCTTGTAGGCGGCGTGTGGGTTGGCGGTGAGGATAGAAGCATACATTTCAGAACTTCTGCTACGGGAGAAGGTTCAAAGACAGCGTTACCTATTTTCGGATTATTTATGGAAAAGGTTTATGCTGATACTACACTGGATATAAAAATGGGCAGATTTAAAATGCCCTCCAAACTGAGTATTAATATTAATTGTCCGCGCAGACCAGAGCGTGAAGTTGTGGATAGTCTCGCAATCATGGAGGAAGAAGATCAGCTGCCTGAAGAGGAAATTGTGGAATGACCAATTTTTATGCGGGAGAATTGATTTTAGCGAAGGTATAGAAGAGACGAAAATAAATCGTTTAAAGCGTAAAGTGTGAGCATTAAATATAGAAGGTCTGTATGAATAACAAACGCATCACTTTACACTTCTTCATCCTGCAAAATCATCAAATGCCCGGTCTGCAACACGTATGATGTGATTTTTTATAAATGACGCACCCTCTCTCGCCCCATCTTCCGGGTGTTTCAGACAGCATTCCCACTCTAACACTGCCCAGCCAGGGAAATCGTATTGCGCCAGCTTGCTGAAGATCGCTTTGAAGTTTACCTGTCCGTCGCCTAACGAACGGAATCTGCCCGGCCTGTCGATCCAGTCCTGGTAACCACCATACACACCAGATCGGCCGGAAGGATTAAACTCTGCATCTTTCACATGGAACATTTTTATATGCTGATGATAGATATCTATGTAGTCCAGATAATTCAACTGTTGTAAAACAAAATGACTGGGATCATAGAGTATATGTGCACGCGGATGATTATTTGCTGCTTTCAGAAAACGTTCAAACGTAATACCATCGTGCAGATCTTCGCCCGGATGAATTTCATAACAAAGATCCACGCCGGCTTGATCGAATGCATTCAGGATCGGAGTCCAGCGTTTAGCCAGTTCAGCAAAGCCGTCTTTAACACTTCCCGCTTTGCGTTGGGGCCAGGGGTAAACAGTGTGCCATAGAAGTGCACCGGAAAAAGTAGCGTGAGCCGTTAATGCTAAGTTCTCTGAAGCTTTAGCAGCAAAGATTAATTGCTGTGTTGCCCACTCAGTTCGCGCCTGTGGATTGTTGTGTACTGCTGCCGGCGCAAATACATCGAAGGCTGAATCATATGCTGCATGTGATGCCACAAGCTGTCCTTGCAGGTGACTGGTAAGTTCACTTATTTCCAGGCCAGCCGCGTTTACAATCCCTTTGATTTCGTCGCAGTATGTTTTACTCTCTGCGGCTTTTTGTAAATCAATACAGCGGATATCCCAGCTGGGAACCTGTATGCCTTTATAACCAAGGCCTGCAGCCCATGCACAAATATTTTTTAAGTTATTGAACGGCGCCTGATCACCCATGAATTGAGCGAGGAATATCGCAGGACCTTTAATTGTTTTCATTTAATTCAGTCGAATGTTTAATAACGGAATTTATATTGATGACCATTTGCTGTTTTGTTTTCCGGAGGCAATTGCAGTTTCTATAAACTTCATACCGCGTACACCGTCTGTAATGGAAGGGAAGTCAAACAAAGGATCCTGAGCTTCTTTTCGTTCAGCTTTATGAATAGCTAAAGCAAAATTTCTGTAGATATTTGCCATGGATTCCAGATAACCTTCGGGATGCCCTGCCGGTACGCGGCAATGCACACGCGCTTGTTCAGACAGATAGGAATGATTGCTTCCTGCCTGCAGGATCTGTTCCGGCTTGTCGTTTTGTTTCAGATGAAGAAAGTTCGGATTGGATTGCAGCCATTCCAGACCGGCATTTTCGCCATAGATGCGGATCTTCAATTCGTTTGCTTCGCCTTGTGCCACCTGTGTTGCAATGAGCACACCTTTAACACCATGATTAAATCGCAGCAATATGTTTGCATCATCGTCCAGTGGTCTGCCATCGACAAATGTTGAGATGTCAGCGCTTATTTCCTGAATGGTAAGTCCGGTAATATATTCAGCCAAATGTGCTGCATGTGTGCCAATGTCGCCTACACAACAGCTGATACCTGCCTGAGCAGGATTTGTTCTCCAGCTTGCTTGTTTTTGTCCGTCGTTTTCAATTGGTTCAGCCAACCATCCTTGCGGATATTCTACAATTACTTTCCGGAGTTTTCCTAATCGCTTGGATTGAATAAGCTGTTTCGCTTCTTTAACCATCGGATATCCCGTGTAATTATGGGTTACACCGAAAAGCAATCCGGTTTCTTTTGCTTGTTTTTCCAAATGAGTTACTTCAGTAAGAGACAGTGCCAATGGTTTTTCACAGAGTACGTGAAAGCCTTGCTGTAAGGCTAAAGATGCAGGCCGGGCATGTAAAAAATTAGGTGTTACAATGGATACAAACTGCATGCGTTTATCGGCAGGAAGCTGTGCTTCTTTCTGAATCATTTCTTCATAAGAAGTATAAACCCTTTCAGAAGGCAGCGACAGTGCATGTCCGGTTTCAACAGATCTTTCCGGGCTGCTGCTGAATGCGCCGCAAACCAATTCGATTGTGCCATCGAGCGCAGCGGCCATTCTATGCACACTTCCGATAAAACCATCGAGGCTGCCCCCGATCATACCCATTCTAATCTTTGTATTCATTTTAGTAAAGCTTAGGAGGATGTAAAATAGTAAAAAATCTATTAATGTAGATTAAAATAAGAAAAGCTGAGGGAGTACTTTGAACTCTCAAAATAAAATTGAAAATTGGTTTAACAAAAAAGCTTCGATATGAACAGATATGCAGTAATAGTGGCTGGTGGCTCCGGCTCAAGGATGGGTAGCGAAACACCAAAGCAATTTCTACCTATTGGAAACGCACCAATTTTAATGCATACGATCAAACGTTTTTTTACAAGCAATGAACTTGTAAATATTGTACTGGTTTTACCGCAGGAACAGATCGAAAGATGGCACCAGTTATGTGAAAAATATTCTTTCTCTATTCCACATCTGATTGTTTCCGGAGGTAAAAACCGTTTTCAATCTGTGCGCAATGGACTAAACAGCATAGGCGTGAATGAAGGGCTTGTGGCGATCCATGATGGTGTAAGACCTTTTATCAGCAAACGGATCATTGAAGAAACCTTTGCGGTTGCTGAGCAGAAAGGTAATGCGGTTGCAGCGGTCGGACTAAAAGATTCTATTCGTCTGATTGATAAGAAAGGGAATAAATCCGTCCAACGCGAAGACTACAGAATCATCCAGACACCACAAACCTTTAAGATCTCCCAGATCCGCGATGCTTTTCACAAGGCCGACACAGATCAGTTTACAGATGATGCAAGTGTGGCAGAAGCGGCAGGATACAGCATAGAACTTGTAGATGGATCGTATGAGAATATAAAAATCACCACCCCTGAGGACCTGGCAATGGCTGAAGCCATTCTGAAAAAATTCGACTATTAGTATCCGAAGCATTGTTTCTTACGTATATAAACTATACACCAAGATCTAGCAACATGTCAGATTTGCCCACAATTGCTGTTGTTTGTGCAGTTATTAAGCAACAGGAAAAATATTTCATCGCACAGAGAAGTGCCAGAATGAAAATGCCCTTGAAATGGGAGTTTCCCGGAGGTAAAGTTGAAAACGGTGAAACAAACGTACAGGCAATTGTGCGTGAATTGAAAGAAGAACTGGATATTGATATAGATGTAATTGAAGAGCATCCGTACTACTTACACAACTATCCGAATTTCATTTTAAAATTAACACCTTTGGAAGCTATTATCAAAGGCGGTAACCTGACCCTGAAAGAGCATGCCAATTACAAATGGGTTGCCCCTGAAGACTTCATTAATTATGATTTTTCTGAAGGAGATATTAATATTGTAAAAGCGATCTGTAAACGCGACAGAGGAAACGCAGCTTAATTCATCTTTCTATATTCATTGAGGCTAAAGACATGTCTCATCACTCTTATGAACAACAACGACATTCTACGCAGGCTCAGATACACATTCGACTTTAATGATACAAAAATGATTGCTCTGTTTGCTTTGGGCGACAAAGAGGTAACGCGCGCTGAAATAAGTAACTGGCTGAAGCGGGAGGATGATCCGGAGTTTCAGGAATTATATGATAGAGAGTTGGCAGTATTTTTAAATGGCTTCATCATAGACAAGCGCGGTAAAAAAGATGGCCCTGCGCCTGTACCGGAAAAGAGTCTGAATAACAATACTATTTTCCGAAAACTCAAAATTGCATTGAATCTGCAGGATGATGGTATACTGGAAATACTGGCTTTAGCAGATATGAGCTTCAGTAAGCATGAGCTTAGTGCCTTATTCAGAAACCCGGGTCAAAGTCAATATAGACCTTGTAAAGACCAGGTATTGCGCAATTTCATTCATGGCCTGCAATTGAAATACAGAGGTGATTTGTAACGAAAACATTTCTGAATGACCAAGCCTGCTAAGTATATATTTTTATGGACAATGCGTCAAAAATAATTAAGGAATGGGTAGATGAATTTTCGTCAGACATGTTCTCATGGGCTTTTTACAAAACTTCGAATAAAGAAACAGCGAAAGATCTGGTGCAGGAAACCTTCATAGCAGCGTTTGAGTCATTTAAATCTTTTGAAAATAGAAGCAAACCTAAAACCTGGCTATTTTCTATTCTTAAAAATAAAATTATTGATCATCATAGAAAACTGTATAAAAATAACATAGTGTCTTCTGATAAGATATATGAAGAACATAGCACTATTTTATTTTCATATTTGTTTAACGAAGAAGGGGAATGGAGGGAAAAGAACAGCGTATCATCTTTAGAAGAAAACAGTATTGAATTGCTGGATGATTTTGAATTTAACGAAGTATTGTCCAAATGTTTCCAAAAGCTGCCAGTAACCTGGAATTCCGCTATCCAATTAAAATATCTTGAAGATAAAGATGCCAAAGATATCTGTCAGGAATTGGATGTATCGACGTCTAATTACTGGCAAATCATTCATAGGGCGAAGTTGCAATTAAGGGCATGTCTAGAAGAAGACTGGTTTAAAAAATGAAAAGTTATAATTCCTATTTGATTTCATGTCAAAAGGCTTCTTTTTTGATTGAAAAGAAACTCGGACATGCATTGGATTCAAAAGAAACTGTGCAGTTGTTCATACATAAGCTTATTTGCAGCGTTTGTCGTAAATATGAAAAGCAAAGCCATGCACTGGACCGTATTTTAAGGAAAAAAATCGCAGGGAGTGTTTCTGAGCCAGGTAATTTTTTATTGGATTCAGAGTCGTGGGATAAATTTAAAAATTTGATTTAAAATAAATTAAAATAATTAAAAAAATATTTTTTTTATTTTTTTTATAAAGCAAAAAAGAATAAAAAAAATAATTTATGTTCCAAAAAAAATAACCGATGGCAACCAGGTATAAATAACTTAAGCCTGGATAATATTTCTCGTTGATAAAATACTTGTAT
>NZ_JBQCDF010000047.1:0-3670 GCF_051961495.1 Cytophaga sp.
AACACCGCTTTCTCAGATTTTATACCTTTAAAAGGAATCCCCTTAAAATAAAAAGCGATAAACAATGAAATAATTGATACTATCAACCATCCATAAATAGCTGTTATATACGAGCCGTTAAATAATATTACCGGTACAACAATAAAAAGCAACATAAGGAATCGAGTAAGTGTATTGTATATACTTATAAATACCGTCTTTTTATAGGTAGAAAAAATACCTTCAATGCCTAATGTAGGCAATAATAAAAAAGGGATAGGGGAGAAAACTTTTATTCCTCTTTCCAATTCTGGATTATTTAAAAATCTTGCAATAATTCCTGAAAATGTAAATAAAAAAATTGAAAAGACAGCTCCGCTTAAAAATAGTGTCCCTGTTATTTTCCATACAATCGCTTTCCCTTCATTAATACTATATCGAGGTAGAAAGTAAGCAAACACCTCAGGAAGACCGGCCGTGAAAATAATTAATAAGGTTGTATAAATATAAATGATTTGCTTATAAGTTCCGTACTCCTCTTTAGGAAAGTATCTGGATAGAATAGCTGAACTGATCATTGCCAAACTAAAAGAACTTAAAGAACCAATCACCACCCATAACGCCTGATTGGTGTTGCTTTTTTCTTCCCCCATATTTATCTTTCGAAGTTGCACCTTTTAGTCTAACAATTCTTGGATTCATCCATATTGAAAAAAGTGATATTTAATTTATCTCCAAAAAATACTTTTCTATCGAACTTTATTTTCTGCATCCTCCGTATAACCATAATCATAATTACCAATCCTTTTGCTTTAATGCCATCAAAAACAATGGTGGTGTTTTTAATGCTTTTACTTCGCATTCTTTCTTCTAGTTTCTTAATAAATATTTCCGATTATAGGAATATGGATCGAGGGCTAAATAAAAACTTACATGACACCTCTTTGACATAACAAACGAAAAAAGAACCCTGTGTTTTGAAAACCGATAAATATACTGATTCAAATTTGCAATTATCTCATCACCGAAATTGATCTTTACAGTAAAGTGAATTTTAGAAAATGATTTTTGATACGCTTAATATAAAATCAATATCGCCTCTGTTTTTTATCGAAAAAACCTGAATCTTTATCTCATTCGAATCCTCCTCCACCCCTTTTCCTTCACATCATCAGTGTACCCATACCCGTATCCATATCCATAACCATACCCATACTTATTAATTCCTCTCCCTTTGATGCCATTAAACACAATTGCCGGGTTCTTCAGGCTTTGGGTGCGTAATTTTTCAGCCAGTTTTTTCAAAAATATTTTCGGAGTATAGGAGTCACGGACTACATATAAACTTACATCACACATCGGCGAGATAATAAAGGAATCGGTAACGGGGTTAACAGGAGCAGTATCAATAAGGATATAATCAAAATGCGTATCCAGGTATTCCAGCAACTCCTGTAACCCGCCATTGGAAATCAATTCCGAAGGGTTTGGAGGGATCGGCCCGGAAGTAATCAAAGAAAGGTTTTTATTTCCGGTAGGCCGGATGATCTCTTCCATTGTAGCTTTCCCGATCAGGTAAGTGGAAATACCGCCATGGCGCGATACATTGAACTGCTCGCTCACTTTTGGCTTGCGGAGATCGAGTTCCAGCAACACTACCTTCTTATCCATAAGCGATAAGCTCATCCCAAGATTCACCGATATAAAGCTTTTCCCTTCGCCGCTGATGCTCGAAGTGATCATGATCTTTTTGTGTGTTTCGTCTATGCCCATATAGGCAAGGGAAGTGCGCAATTGCCGGAATTGTTCGGCGATAAAGCTTCGCTTTCCCTCAGAAATAACGATCGGGGTTTTAGAACGGTCATACAACACTTCTCCCAGGACAGGAATGTCGGTATATTTTTCAATATCTTCTTTATCCTGGATGGTGCGGGTAAAGATATCCTTGATATACACAAAGCCTATTCCCAACACCAAAGCCACCAATACAGCGGCCAGATAGATGAGCTTGCGTTTGGGGCTCACCGGTACATCTCCGGATATGGCAGGATCAATGATGCGGCTGTCGGCAACTGCCGAAGCAAAGGACAAGGCAGTCTCTTCCCTTTTTTGCAACAGGAAAGTATAAATATTATTTTTGATGGCCTGCTGTCGGCTGATGCTCAGCAGTTCGCGCTCCTTTTCCGGAACGGTTTTCAACAGGGCATTGTATTGATTGTTGGTAGCAACAATATTATTGCGCCCTGCCTCCAGATTCTTGCGCTGGCTTTTAATGTTTTCAAGTATCTGCGGCCTCAGTTTATTGATTCCGTCCACTAGGGAAACTACCGAAGGATTATTTTCCGGAACAATTTTCCTCGTTTGGGTATATTTCAACTGAAGGTCTGAAAGTCTCTGCAGGAGGTCCGAAAGTACAGGGTCTGCCAGGCCGGTGGTGGAAGGTACTACGGCATTATTGGTACCCACACTGCCGGATTCTATGCTTGACGGTACAATTCCACCGATATCTCCCTTGGTTTTTACATAATTTTCTACCTGGTCCAGCATGGCAAGCTGAACGTTGATATCGCTTATTTTCTGATCGTTTGCAGCAACGGTCTGCAAAAATATCTGGCCTTGCGCGCTGATGTCGGTTATCTTATTTTGCGCCTTAAAACGTTGTAGATTCCCTTCTACAGAATCAAGATCAGATTCTACATATTTCAACCTCTCGTTTACAAATTTCAAAGTATTGGCCGCCAGTACATTTTTGTCCATTATAGCCGCTTCGGTATATACTTTTAATAACTCATTCAGGATATCCTCACCGCGTTTCGGTATCTGTCCTTTTATGCTGAGGTCTATTACAGTAGATTGCTTGCTGGAGGGAGCAATATTTAGCTCTGTAAGTACGCTGTTCACTGCACTTTTAACCGGCATAAGAGAGAAGTAGAAACTATTTTCCTTTGCCTGCAACAAATCTTTGGAAGTATAATATTTGTTCGGAAGAAACCGCAGGATCCCGTAAGAGGTGCTCACCCATTGATTGAGGGGATAATTCGAATGGTCAAAGTTAATAGTCCCATTAGTATGGTTATATATAAAAGGGATTTTTTTAACCAAAGTGATTGAATCGGGATAGCGCGCTTCTATTACAATGGGAGAATGGATATAGGCCAATTGATTCAATACCCTTCCCTGTGAAAAGACCGGCGCATACAAATGCAAATCTTTCACTACCTGCTCCATAAGTGTTTTGGATTGTAACACTTCCACTTCATTTTCTACATTTTTCTTGGAGCCAAACATGTCAAATGCCTGCATCAGGTCATTGGCATTGGCAGGGGTGTTTTTATCATCCTTGATCAGCAAAGTAGCAGTGGTTTCATATACCGGCTTGGTATAACGAAGATACAGCCAGGCGCCCGAGAGATTAATGATCAGCAGCAATACGAACAGGGGCCAGTAGGGCAAAAACCGGTAAAAGATATCTCCAATGGATACCTCTTCTTCAGCTTCCTCGAATTCAGGATGGTTGGTAGACGATTGCATTCAGGAATTTAATTTTTAATGATTTTAGTAATGAGAAATAGAAATTTGCAGGCCCGGAATTGTTCTTTTCAAATTGGAGAAGAAAATTCCTATAAAAATTTACTGCCGAACTTATCAATTTGTTTTATTTGTTAGCTTATTGATTAATTACAGCCTGAAC
>NZ_JBQCDF010000048.1:0-3070 GCF_051961495.1 Cytophaga sp.
ATCAGTGTGGAATTTGAGTTGGGCATAGATATGGAAACTGCAACCAATGATGTACGGGATAAAGTCTCTCAGGCACAACGTACACTTCCACAGGATTTAGATGGACCGCCGGTAATCAGTAAAAATAATGCATTGTCGGAATATATTATTTCAATGACCGTTACCAATAATAAACTTACGGATCTTGAAATTTGTGAATATGCAGATGATGTTCTTATTCCCAGACTGCAGACCATCCCTGGGGTAAGCACTGTGCAATTGATGGGAGAAAAAAAATATGCGATGCGTTTATGGCTCGACCCTATAAAACTTAAGGCATATAACGTAACACTCCAGGATGTGAAGCTGGCACTGGATAAGGAAAATGTAGAACTTCCTGCCGGGCGCCTGGAAGGAAATAATACAGAACTTACTGTAAAGGCAAATGCTAAATTCAATAATGCACATGGTTTTGATAATATGATTATTCGTTCGGAGAATAATAAAGTTGTGCGTTTACAGGATGTTGGTTATGCAGAATTAGGGGCGGAAAATGAACAGAGTAGTTATAGGATCAACGGTGTCCCAAGCACGGCATGTATGATTATTCCTCAGCCTGGTGCAAATCATATAGCAATTGCGAAAGAATTTTATAAGCGTTACGAACAGCTTAAAACTGAACTTCCGCCAGACTATGAACTCAGTATCTCTAATGATATGACTCGGTTCGTTACAAAATCCATTCATGAAGTAACAGAGACACTTATTATAGCAGTATTGCTTGTTGTAATTATCATCTATCTGTTTTTCCGTGATTGGTCTGTTGCATTACGTCCGTTGATTGATATTCCGGTTTCATTGGTAGGTACATTTTTTATTATGTATCTCTTTGGTTTTTCAATCAATATTTTAACACTTCTTGCTATTGTATTATCAACAGGTTTAGTTGTGGATGATGGTATTGTGGTAACAGAAAATATATATAAGAAAATGGAGTTGGGGATGAAGCCTTTTCAGGCCGCGATCGATGGTGCCAATGAGATTATATTTGCAGTTATTTCAACTTCAGTTACCCTGATTGCTATATTTCTTCCGATTATTTTTATGGAAGGTTTTGTTGGTAAGCTATTCATGGAATTTGGTGTTGTCGTAGCCTCTTCTATTTTAATTTCTATTTTCGTTTCACTTACTTTAACGCCTATGCTAAATGCCTGGCTCGTACGTGATGTGCATAAAAAGACGCGCTTTTATGAAAAGACAGAACCATTTTTTGCAGCTCTGAATGAATCATATCGAAAGTCATTACAACAGTTTATGAAGAATCGTTGGCTCGCATTTGTTATACTGGGAATTGCTGTTGTACTTACTTTTGTTGTCTGGAAAAATCTCCCGGCAGAAATAGCTCCTTTAGAAGATCGGAGTATGATTCGTATTACACTTACAACACCTGAAGGTTCGACCTTTGAATACACGGATGAGTTTATGCTTCGGTTCAGTAAAACTATTATGGATTCTGTTCCTGAAAAATTTCTTGTATTGACCATCACAGGTGCAGGATTTAACAATGGAAGCACAAATGCCGGTTTGTGTCGGGTTCCTTTATTGGATCGGTCAGAACGTGATCGCAGCCAGCAGGAAATTACTGATCAATTAAATAGGATTGTTAAGAAATTTCCCGAAGCAAAAATTCAGGTTGGACAGGAGCAGACTATTAATACAGGTTTCAGAGGTTTGCCAATTCAGTATATCATACAGGCGCCGACATTTGAAAAATTGCGTGACGTACTGCCTAAGTTTATGGAGGAAGCTCAGAAGAACCCAGCTTTTTCAATTGTAGATGTAAACTTAAAATTTAACAGGCCCGAAGTACAAATTTTAATCAATAGAGAAAAAGCACGAACACTTGGAGTAACCGTAACAGATATTGCACAGTCTCTACAGCTGGCGCTTAGCGGACAACGATTAGGTTTCTTTAACCGGTCAGGGAAACAATATCAGGTCATCGGGCAATTTGATCGCGGGAATCGAAATGAAACAGTCGATCTGAAGAATATATATGTACGTAGCAATGCCGGAGTTTTGATTCCACTGGACAATCTGGTCGAACTTCAGGAAGCCAGCAGTCCGCCGCAATTATTTCGCTACAACCGCTATATGGCTGCTACCATTTCTGCAGGACTTGCAACGGGTTATACAATAGGAGATGGTTTGGAAGCAATGGATGAAGTTTCAGATCACTTGCTGGACAAATCATTTTCAACAGCTTTGCAAGGGCCTTCGAGGGATTTTGTTGAGAGTTCTTCTAATACTTCTTCGGTGTTTATTCTTGCGTTGTTGCTGGTATATATGATTCTGGCAGCGCAGTTTGAAAGTTTTGTTGATCCGTTTATTATAATGTTAACGGTACCACTGGCAGTTGGTGGCGGAGTATTTTCGCTCTGGTATTTTAATCAGACCAATAATTTATTTAGTCAGATAGGACTTATTATGTTGATTGGTTTGGTTACAAAAAATGGAATACTGATTGTAGAATTTGCCAATCATTTAAAGAAAGAAGGCTTAAGTATTACAGTAGCGGTAATGAATGCTTCCGTAGCAAGATTACGACCTATTCTTATGACCAGTATTGCTACAGCTTTGGGAGCCTTGCCGATTGCCGTGGCATTTGGAGCTGCCTCTAAAAGCCGAACAGGGATGGGGATTGTAATTGTTGGTGGTTTGCTTATTTCATTGATGCTCACTTTGTATGTGATACCTGCTGTATACAGTTATTTTTCGAGGCCGATAAGAAAAAATGAGTTCGTGTCTATGGATGAGGAAAAAAAGCAGACACTTAGTAGTGTCGTTTAACTACAAGAGCGCAAAGGTGGCATTACTACGGTGAAGCAAAAGATACCTGGTAGTAATTACGGCTTACTTTTTGTGTTCTTTACAAAACCTTTGCGTGCTTGTGGTTTAAATAAAAAAGCGGCCGGACAATCTACATCGGCCGGCCGCGTTATAATAAAAAAAAGGTTATGTTTAAAAAAAGATAGCATTAAATTAAATAATTGATTAGCGTAATTAATCACCAACGATTTAGATTGGGGGA
>NZ_JBQCDF010000049.1:0-2262 GCF_051961495.1 Cytophaga sp.
AACAACTTCCTGGGCTATTCCATCATTCAGATCCTTAAAGCCAATGGTTATGATGTTGTGAAAGCAAATCTGGTCAACGACCGTGGGATCCACATCTGTAAGTCCATGCTGGCTTACCAGAAATTCGGCTCAGGTGAAACACCTGCAAGTGCCGGCATAAAAGGAGATCACCTGGTTGGTAAATATTATGTTGCTTTTGATAAAGCGCTGAAAAAAGAAGTAGAAGTTTTGGTTGCTGCAGGCATTGAAGAAGAGAAAGCAAAGAAAGAAGCGCCGATCCTGAAAGAAGCCCAGGAAATGCTGTTGAAATGGGAGCAGGGAGACAAAGAAGTATACGATCTCTGGAAGACCATGAACGGCTGGGTATATGAAGGTTTCAACGCTACCTACAAAAAAATAGGCGTAACGTTCGACCATTTCTATTATGAATCAAACACCTATTTACTGGGTAAAGATCTGGTTGAAGAAGGCTTGGTAAAAGGTGTATTCAATAAGCGAGCCGACGGCTCTGTATGGATCGATCTTACAGCTGAAGGCCTGGATGAGAAACTGGTACTTCGTTCAGATGGCACGTCTGTATACATCACACAGGATTTAGGCACGGCAGAATTAAAATACAAAGATTTTGGCTGCAAGCGTTCCGTATATGTTGTAGGCAATGAGCAGGATTACCATTTCATTGTATTGATTCATATTCTGAAAAAATTAGGCAAGCCATATGCGAATGGCGTGTACCACATGTCTTACGGCATGGTTGATCTGCCGAGCGGTAAAATGAAATCCCGTGAAGGCACAGTCGTGGATGCTGATGATCTGGTAAATGAAATGATCGAAACTTCCAAGGCCCGCACGCTGGAACAGGGAAAAACAGAAGGCTTCACCGAAGATCAGGCCAATCATTTATATGAAATCCTGGGGCTTGGAGCTTTGAAATATTTCCTGTTAAAGGTTGATCCGAAAAAACGGATGATGTTCAACCCGGAAGAATCGATCGACTTCCAGGGGCATACCGGTCCCTTTATACAATACACGCATGCCCGTATTTCGGCGATATTGCGTAAATCGGTAGAGCTTGGTATTGATGAGAACCTGGCTAAAGATGGCACCATCAAAACCCTCCATCCGTTTGAAGTATCGGTACTGGAAATACTGAGCCGTTTCCCTGATAAGATCCGTGAAGCCGGGGCAGATTATTCACCTTCAACCATTGCCAATTATATCTTTGATTTAGCAAAGGAATATAACAGATTTTATGCGGAAGTTTCTATCTTTCAGGAAACAGACGAGCATCTTAAATCTCTGCGGATTGCTTTAAGCAAAGCCGTTGCAAAAACCATCAAAGATGGTATGCTCTTACTGGGTATTGAAGTTCCTGAAAAAATGTAATTCTATGAAACGATCATCTCTTAAACCAATTTGGCTCATGGCAATTCCTTATTCATTACTTATGTTTTTTTCCTCTTGTCTGGGAATCAATAAAGATGTAAAAAACAGACCGGCAGCAACTGAAATGACAACTAGCAGCAGTATTTATAACATTAAAGTAAATACCCTCGACGGCAAGCCTTTTGATCTTTCAACGCTTAAAGGCAAAAAGATTCTGATTGTAAATACAGCATCCAAGTGCGGATATACACCACAATATGAAGAACTCCAAAAACTACATGAACTGCATGGAGATTCCGTTGCGGTATTGGGCTTTCCATGCAATGATTTCGGTGGACAGGAAGCAGGTACAGAAGCTGAAATAGGTGCTTTCTGCCAAAAGAATTATGGCGTTACTTTTCAGATGTTTGAAAAGGTAAACATAAAAGGAAATGATATACATCCCTTGTATAAATGGTTAACTGATCCCAAGCAAAATGGTTGGAACAGCGATGCACCAGGATGGAATTTTTGTAAATACCTGATCAATGAGAAAGGCGAATTAACCAATTTCTACGGATCAGGTGTAAAGCCAATGAGTGCTGAAATTCTTTCCGCCATAAAAAAGTAGTAAACATTTGTAATAAAAACTCACCGCATCTCTGCAGAGAGTTTTTATATAGCTCAAATTAACCTATATTTAAGCAATGCAAATTGTATAGATTAATCTGAAAAGTTTGAGACGAACATTTGTCATAGCTGATATTCACGGTTGTTTTAAGACATTAAAAGCATTGATCGAAGATCAACTGCAGCCAACGAATGAAGATCAGTTTATTTTTTTGGGGGATTATATTGACCGCGGCCCCGACAGCAAAAGTGTAATTAATTATTTGA
>NZ_JBQCDF010000050.1:0-10028 GCF_051961495.1 Cytophaga sp.
GATGCAGTTTTGGTAAAAAAAGATGTTGAAATTGTAATTCGTTTTGATTGAGACCTTTTATGAGAGTTTTCATACCTGAATGTTGATATTTTCCTTAAAAATGAAGCCTGATATAGACTTTTCAATTTTCCAATTAACCAAAATGGATATATATTTGTAAGATTTGGCATTTTTAGTTTAATGAACTAAACCAGTCGCAGCATTTGAAAAATAAAGAACTATGAAATATAAACGTATACTCTTGAAATTGAGCGGTGAATCACTGATGGGTGAACAGAAGTATGGTATTGACAGCCAAGTTCTTATTCGCTATGCAAGTGAAATTAAAGCCATTGCTGATAGAGGGGTAGAAATCACTATTGTTGTTGGCGGAGGCAATATTTACAGAGGTATTGAAGCTGCTGCAACAGGGATTGACCGTGTACAGGGCGATTACATGGGTATGCTTGCAACGGTGATCAATTGCATGGCTCTGCAAAGCGCGCTTGAAAATATTGGTCTGGATACACGATTGATGTCGGGTATTAAAATTGAACAGGTATGTGAATCATTCATCCGCAGACGAGCGATCCGCCACCTTGAAAAAGGACGTATTGTGATGTTCGGTGCCGGTACCGGTAACCCGTACTTCACAACCGATACAGCTGCCAGCTTACGTGCCATTGAGATCGAAGCCGAAGTGGTATTGAAAGGTACACGTGTGGATGGTGTTTATACCGCCGATCCGGAAAAAGATCCTACAGCAACACGTTATTCAAACATCTCATTTGACGAAGCATATGCGAAAGGCTTGAATATTATGGATATGACGGCGTTTACATTATGCAAGGAAAATAATCTGCCGATCATCATCTTTGATATGAACAGACCGGGTAACTTATTGAAAGTACTGGAAGGCGATAGCGTAGGAACATTAGTAAGCTTATAAGAATAACAGATCATTATAAAAGTATTTCAATTATGGAAGAAATTAATTTATACTTAGACGAGGCAAAGGATAGCATGCAGAAAGCTATCAAACATACAGAACTTGAATTATCAAAGATCCGTGCCGGTAAAGCTTCGCCAAACATGTTCGACGGATTGATGGTTGAATACTATGGCGCGTCAACACCATTGGCTCAGGTGGCTACAGTTTCAGTTCCTGAACCGCGTTCAATCACGATCAAGGCATATGAGAAATCAATGGTAACAACGATCGAAAAAGCGATCCGTGATTCAAACATGGGTTTCAACCCGCAGAATGATGGTGACCTGATCCGCATAAACATTCCGCCGCTTACAGAAGAGAGACGCAGAGACCTGGTTAAACAAACCAAGGCTGAAGGCGAAAGCGGTAAAGTGCGTATCCGTAAGATCCGCCAGGAAACAAACGACGAATTGAAAAAATTATTGAAAGACGGTGCTTCTGAAGATGAAGTGAAAAAAGCGGAAGAAGTTGTGCAGGCTTTAACCAACGATACAACCGCCAGGCTTGAAGCATTGGTTGCTGCAAAAGAAAAAGAATTGATGACGGTATAAGTTGTCAATTGAATGATAAAATTAAAAAAGAGTCGTGCTGTAAAGTGCGACTCTTTTTTTTATCTGTTTTATGAATTGAAAATGAACTTATTTACGATACGTATTTATAATACCGCTAACCCAAATGGTATCACCGGGATTTTGATTTGTAAATTGCACATTGTGCAATGTGAGCTTCATAAATTTTGTTCCGCCATTCATAAACATAGGTGAACCGCTTTTTGTTTCAGTAGTTACATTGCCTCACGTTGCTATCCAGCCACCTAATGCTGTACTGTTCATAGACATATGTATGTCATTGCTATAAGGGTTGGAAGTAAATACTATATTCGGTGGCGCGTAAGCTCTGAATTGACCAATATATAAATGATAATCATCGGATGGTGTTGCTGCTTCAACATTAAAGGAAGGATCAAAAGAACCTGAAATATCGGTATTGGTTAACGCCTGGGTAACGGTTGTTTTTCCGCTTCGATTAACAATAACTAATATATTGTGTTCAGGTTTATTGTCTTCTTTTTGACAGCTTGCAAAAATGCCTGCGGATAAAATGATTGAATAGAATAAAATTTTGTTCATAGTTTAAGTGGTTGATATTCGTATGACAAGTAAGAGCAAAGAATCCCCTATGCAGGTTAATCAATTTCAAGATTCTTTGTTTGTCACAAGTGCAAAGAATACCAATACTCCAGTATACAGCATTAATTTTACCCTTCTTTTTTGTTCCCCTGAGATTACTTTTTTACATTTAACTGTATACATCTATGCATGTTAATCCCCATTCTATGTTGCGATTTTTGATTCCGTTTTTATTGCTTTTTGTTTCCGTTTTTTCTTTTGCCCAGCAAACGAAAATTAAAGCCACGAAGCCACCGTACAGATATATTTACGCCGTTACCCGGGCGCAAGCCTGGAAGATTCATTCCGGTCAATACAAGGAAGTCTATACAAAAGACTTCCTAAGCAAGCCCATAGATAGCTTAACCGTATTTGATCAGGTTCCGGGGAAGTATGAAACCGGAAGGTATATATTATTATCTCCGGAAGAAAAGTTCGTTCGTGCACGTTTTATCAGCAGCGATGCGCATACGTCCTATATAATTGAAACACCCGGTGAACTTGGCGTTGCAGTGAAAAATGTTACACACCAGTCGTTACAGGATCTGCAGTTTTATAACGGCGAAACAAAGATTCAGCTCCAGCACAATGGATATTATTATGTCATCCCGCGTGAACTGTATAATAAGCGTCTAATGATCGAATACAAAGAAGAATTGTTTTTTGTAGAAGTACCCAGGACCGTTGATAAAACAAAATACAGCAAAAAGTTGTACGAGAGTAAAGGTGAAGAAGGTTTTATACTGACAGATAAATCCAAATACCACATCGGTGATACGGTGTTTATGAAAGGATATTTTTCATGGTCTTTGTTGCCTAAAAAAACAAAAATTGAATTAGGATATAATAAAAACTACCGGTTTACAACAGTCTTTGAAAAGAAGATTAAAAAAGACGCGTATGGCAGTTATATAACCTACTTTGTATTGCCCGATACGTTACCGGTAGATCAGCAATACCGGATTTACATGGATCAGAAAAGCAGATCCCGAATTACTTATTTTGATATTGAAGATTATAAGCTGGACGATTTTTTATTGGATGCGGATATTGATTTTGACGAAAAGTATCAGGACTCGCTGACGGTTACCGTACAATGTAAAACACCCCAGGGTGATCCGCTCAACGGCGGATATATTTATCTCAACATCGAACCTACATCTGTCCGGCTCACTGGCCCGGAGGAAATGTATGTGCCCTACTGGAAAATAAGAGATAGTATTCAGACAGATGGACATACAGCGTATATCTACAAAACCAAAATGCCCGGGCTGCCATATGGAAAATATGAAATGAACCTTACGGTACAGGTAAGCAACAATGGATTGACAGAAGAAATAAAACAGGAGTTTGATTATTCATACAGGCCTGTTGTAATGACGCATGTCCTGAAAGGCCACGTAATAGAATTTAATCCGTATGCGACATCCGTTTCTCCGACAACAGGTTTTGCAATTTATGGCAGGGGTTATTATGAAAAAGATACCCTGCCTGTTTCCTTTCCTTATGCGGTAGATCTGCAGTACCAGAAAATGCCGCGGGCGTTTCTGGTTGGACAAACGCACATAGAAGTGGATATCGAAGGGGTTGAGAGTGATCCGCTTGATTTTACCTATACAGTTCAGCAGAATGCGATCAATGTTCAGATACATAATCCATTTAAATTACCCTTGTCAGTAAAAAATGAAGCCAGTAAATTCTTATTCCGGAAAGATGATGCTGAATTGGCATTTAAGATTCCGTTGGAAAAAAATCAAATGCTGTATTGCGAATATTTGTTTCAGGGAGAATATTTCCAGAAGCGTTTATTGATCAGTCCGGATTATCAATCATTGATAATTGATGCAGCACTTCCGGATACGATTCAGCCCGGGGAGGCTGTGCAGGGAAACGTGCATGTGCGGGATATCAATAATAAACCACTTAGCGGTGTAAATCTTACTGCGCTGGCGGTTGACAGTCGTTTGGGGCATGAAGAAATTCCCGGGCCGCAGGAACTGATTTCATATGATTATGATATGTTTGCAAATGAGTACGCGGAAAGCGGAAGACAGATCAGTACCACTACCGGAGATACATTAATTCTTAAAAATGTATACGATGCGTATTATCGTTTTTTACATAAAGACAGTGTTAATTATTTTCTTATTCCCGAACCTGCCGATTCGATGACCGAGGCTTTTATCTATGTACAAAAGAGAGACATCAGTATTCGCCCCGGTTATGTATTTGAAGACGATAAGCCTGTGTATTGGTCCGATAATGGCGGAACATCCGTTCAATCTTTTTATACTACCCCAGGTTATCATTCCTATGAAATCCGTTTGCCGGATGAGACGATCTATATGGATAGTATTTTTGTGTACGGAGGATTTAAAAATAACATTCTCATACCGATTGATCGTATTGCAAAAAATAAATTCCGCAGACAATCCCGCCCGAAACGCCTGACAGAAGAGGAGATTGAAACATTGAACCCGTATTTGTATTTCATTAAGGGTAAATATGAATTCGATCTTGTAACAAAAACGAATTTTTATTCAGGCATCCGTTCAATTAAAAATATCATCAATGCAGACAAGGATCTGCATGTTATTGCTGACCCTGGAGATACTGTAATTGTTTATTCGGCTGATTCTGCTTTTAATAAAACAGAGTACGATTATCTGAAACGCCAGCGCTTTGTAAACCTTTCGAAGTACCAGGCCGGCATTGATATGACCGAATTACAAGCCCTTGAACGGCCGGTATATCTTTTACAAAATGAGCCTTGTGATTTTTACAACAGTACGGTTGGCCTGAGTAAACCTGAAATGTATGCTGATTTATATGTGCGCTATTATTTCAAGTATGAAACAATTATAAAACTATTTAATGATAGAGGAGTTATTGCTGTTGATTCAAACAGGAGTAGTTATTATACATATGTGGATTTTTCAAAATTTAACATTGCTGCTGCAGGTGCATATACGCTTCAGTTTTTTAATGCGAAAGGAGAGTTGATAAATGAGCATGCCGTGCAAATTGACGGCACAGGTAATTATTTTACAGAAATAATCAGTGATGTTTGTACCCAGCAAATAAAAGAAAAAACAGCAGCTGATCTTTATTCGAATGAAACACTTCGTTACCCGCCTGCTACGATGTTGTATAGATCAAAATACTCCGATTCGTATTATAGCAGAAGGCGCAGAAGATACGCCAGAGACATCTACTGGAGTGTGTATGGGGGATTTAATATCATGGATACCAAGTCGCAGGGATTAAATACAGGATACCAGTTTGGAGCAGCTATTGGTAAACAGCTTTCTGGCAACCTGCGCGGAGAACTTCGTTTCAGTTATGGTGAAACAGCATTGTCGGCATCACAACCATATCAATATCCATATGCGAAAATCGGTTTAATGGGCTGGTATTCTTTAGTAAAAGGATATGATTTTTCTTTATCACTTGGGTCGGGTATCAGCGGCCAGCAGCGATTGGATGTGTCGGGTAAGAACCGCGCGGCTTCCATACCTGTTGGTGCAGCATTAAAATATTATCAGATTCCGTACACCGAAAGTGTAGGCCTGGAAGTACTATGGAACAAGGCAATTACAGGAACTGATTATTCCTATTTGAACCAGGGGGTATGGGAAGTAAATCTGCGTGTCAACTTTACACTACACGGGCGAGCCCGTGTATGCTGCCCATCCAGTTTCTGGGGGGCAGGGGATGATGTTGGAGTTTATAATTATTCACCTGCATACAAGTGGGATAAAGATTCTCCGGGTTACCTGGGTAATGATTATCAGGGAATATCGCATGGTTTAACAAATAGTGATGCTTATGAAGAAGTTGCAGTTGTTGGGCGTTATAGTAAAAGGATGATCGGTCAGGCAGATTCAACGGCAGCTGTTGAAACATTTGAAAACGTTACTTACGAACAGGTGCGATCAAATTTTTATGACCGTGCCTATTGGGTTCCGTCTTTCACAACAGATAAAAACGGAAACGCAACATTCCGAGCAAACTATCCGGATGCATTGACACACTGGGATAATTATATTCTAGCCTATAATAAAAAACGCCAGTTGAATGTGCGATTCATTCAAAATACTACTTACCTGAATAATTATGTGCAACTGTATGTGCCGCGGTTTGTCATTGCCGGTGATAGTGCAAGCGCCAGTTATCATGTACAATCGGATAAGCCATTCACAGTTAAGAACAGTGTTGACAATACAGCAGCTGGTGAATCAATAGCTGTTGATGGCCATTACTCCTTTTATGTACCGGAGCAAGCGGATACGGTAAGTTGTAAATCAGTATTGCTCGTGGATGATAAGCAAGCAGATGGTGAGCAGCGGCTTATACCGGTATACCGTGCAGGTAATGATATTTATACAGGCATGTATAAATATCTGGTTGGTGATACACTATTGGATATCACAAAGGCAGATACCGTGCTGGAGACAAGGATTTATATTTCTAATAGCCTGCAGGATCTGGCGCGTATACAGTATCAGCAATTGATGGACTATAAATATGCATGTAATGAACAAACAGCCAGTAAACTGATCGGCGCTATCGCAGGCATGCAGCTGAATGGTTCGTATGGAGGGAAAAATCCACAACGCTTTTACAGCAAATTAAAATCGAATATCAATGATGATTACCTGTATGGCTGGTGGGGTGCCGGAAGGACAAGCTTGTCTATCTCTGCTTATGCATTGTATGCGATGCAGCAGTATTATAAGAGTATTGGAATCGATTACGAAAACATTTATGTATCCATGGAAAAAAGGCTGCGTGAATCTGCAGCTTACAATAAGGTTGATTATTTTACTTATTGGCTCATGGAGGAATCAAAACTATCGATGGATGGTATTTTACTGAAATCTGCCGAACCTGCGAACTACAAGGACGAAATTCTGCAGCTGCGCATACGCCAGCTGCAGGGTGATACAATTACGCGTAATGAGATCGAAAAATATGTAGAGAAAACAATTTTAGATAATAAGGCTTTGAATGCAGCAGCACAATTTGAAGCAGCCTGGTATGATCACGAAGCACTTTATCTGGTTATACTTCATAGAATAGCGAAGAATGATTTCCCTGATCTGGCTGCACAGATCCGCAAGGGCCTGGTAGAGAAAGGTTGTCTGTCGGAGTATACGCCGACATATGTGAAGGCATTATTCATTCAGGAGTTCACAGATTTTAACGCAGTACAGAAAAATACTGCCGTTGTGTCCTTTGATAACACTGTTGTTTCCGCATTTCCTTATACAAAGACGATCCAGAATAATACCAGCCATACAATAAAAATAGACGAAGCTGCTGGCATCTATGTTGTAAAAAGTGACAGACAGATCCGCACAACGGCCATGAAGCATGACGGGTTGGACATTGAATATTTCTTTCAGCAGGACGGACAGAAAATTACAGCATTGCAATCCGGTACTGTTGTTGAGCAGGTCGTGCAATTGAATGTTGCCGCGAACTGCTCGTATGTGATGGTTGAAATACCGATTGCGGCTGGCTGTACCCTGGAAGATGTGATCACGTCTAATCCGGATTTGCTAAGCCACAGCGAAACGTTCCGTGATAAAATCATCCTGTACTTTACAGATCTTCCCGAAGGTTCATATACATTCAGGCTTCGTCAGAAAGTTTTATTTAAAGGGCACTATCAGCTGAACCCATGCTCCGTGAACCTGATGTATTTTCCGATGATACAGACGCAGACAGCGGTGCGGAGAATGAAGGTGAATTGATGAGGAGTAGGAGTAATGACAGTATTGAAGCTGTTCGGGATTTGTAGCCGCTGGTCAATTTTATTCATGCAGTTCTTCGGAGTTTGCATTCGCCGCGGCGAACCGAAGCCAGATAAATAAGGATTTGTAATCCCTGTTAAATATGTGATTGCATTCGCCGCGGCAAATGCAAATTCTGAACGGCTTGATAAGAGGCAGTTTTATAGCTTTTTTTCTGTCGGACATGCAATCATGTTGCCGTGATAATGAAAAGTCTGTAGTGCTGCTTAAAACGAGCATGACGGCCCTTGTCTGCTTTTGTGCAGCGAGCGTGTTGTGTGCATGGAATAAGTCCTGCATACTGTCGTGATACTGTGGTCATACATGTTGCATACTTGTACTGTGGTATTTCCATGCTACTTCCATACTATACTCATACTATACTCATACTGTACCCATACTATGCTGATACTATACGCATACTTCAGGCATACATAAACCGTACTTCATGCGGCATCTTTTATTAACATAAGTTTACAGAAACATCTTTTTTTGAAGTGCTGAAAATCAAAAATGACAATCTTCACGAAGCACCCTGGGCGGACCCTGGGCGGAGACCGGGAGGAGACCACAGGGAGCCTACAGGAAACAGCCTGTTTGTCTTGTCCTGAAACAGCCATTGAGTCCTGAAAGAATCCTCACATGCCAGCAATAATCCTTTTTACCCCTAAATCCTGAGAATCCTGATCCGGACAATTGGTTTTTAAAATAAAAGCATTGATATTGAATCGGCTGATTTTTGAATGGATAGACACATAACTATATATCCGATGTTCAAAATTCGGGATCCGATCGCTATCTGGATCTATCCGTTTTATGAGACAGATGGGGTAGTAGTATGAAATATAAATGCAGGCAGGTGCATGTATCCACCACTGGTTAGCGGTAATTCCCCCTAAAGTGGCTTTCATAAATTATATATTTTTAAGTATATTTGTTATAAATGCAAAATAGTTTAAAATATGAACTACACGATGTCATTTCAGGAAAGAGCCAAGTTAGGTTTGGAGCAATTATCCAAACAATCGCCAGTTACTTTAACAATGGCGCTGAAGCAGGTTCAAAAGTTGAAATCACAAAGCAAATCAGAGAACAAGAAACAAAGAGGTTAGAAGTTTTCATTTCAGAAAATGACCTTTGGATAAATGATATTGATTTTTCTCAATATGTAAGTGAAGGTGCCGAACAAAGAGTATTTTTGAAAGATTCAGAGCACGTTCTCAAACTAAATGATGCGATTTATTACAGTTCCTGGAAAGACTATTTTTACAATCTATTATTTCATAATTATTTCTTCACAGATACGGCATACGAACTACTCGGATTTACAAAGGAAAAGGATGTTTTGTATGCGGTCGTTCAGCAATCGTATGTTTCAATTACGCAAGGAACAGACCTCAATCAGGTAAAAGCTTTTCTTGGATCAAATGGTTTTATCAATACCAGGAACAATGATTATTTTAATCCTGAATTAGGTATCATTTTAGAGGATTTGCATGATGAGAATGTTTTAACCAGAAATGATATTTTATATTTCATTGATACGGTTTTTTTCATCACAGATGAGTTTTGGACTGATAGAAAAGACTAAAGATAGCAACAGGATTAATGATTGCTGTTTCCTTTGATAACTTTAATTTTAGTTCATCATATTCCGCACGAAATGATTAGATTTAATTTACGTGCTGGTATAGTGTAGAGGACAGTTCGTCGCTGCAATAACTGCAGCAAATAAAACAACCCATTAGCGGCAATACAGCTCTTCGGAGTTTACATTCACCGCGGGGAACGCTTTTATCTCAGTTCGGTTCGCCGCGGTGAATACAAATTCTGGACAGCTTGAATCTCCAACAGCTGTCAAAACTCAATAACAATCTTGCCGATTGCCTTGCCACTCTCCAGCAGCGCGTGAGCAAGTTTGAAATTTTCAACAGAAAATCCTTTCAATGGATATTTCAAGGTTGAGAATATTTTTTTCTCATCGATCAATTTTGCAATTGTTACCAGTATGTTGTGTTGCTCAATCATGTCTTCGGTTTCAAACATGGAACGGGTATACATCAACTCCCAGGAAAAACTTACACTTTTATT
>NZ_JBQCDF010000051.1:0-3428 GCF_051961495.1 Cytophaga sp.
ATAAGGCTTTACAATCGGATAAATTTCTTCCAGAATAAGGGCTTCTTCCACATCGAGTGGCGCACCCATGTCTCCTTCGACACAGCAAGCCCCTTTGCACTTCAATAAGTCGCATACAAAGAACTTTTCCGCGATATCATCGCTCACCACAGCATTTCCTAAAGAAATCATATCTTTAAATTTATCAACATATCAATTCAGGACACAAAGATAATGGTTTTAAAGGGGATTAAATCGTAAATTTATCCTTTAAATAAATGTACTGAATGAGTTATCTAGATTCATTAAATGACGTTCAACGACAGGCAGTTGAACAAACAGAAGGCCCTGTAATGATCATTGCCGGCGCAGGCTCCGGAAAAACCCGTGTGCTTACCTATCGCATAGCTCATTTGATCCAGAAAGGCGTTGAACCTTTTAATATATTATCACTGACCTTCACCAATAAAGCAGCAAAGGAAATGCAGCACCGGATTCAGGCTGTATGCGGCAGTGAAGCCCGGAATGTGATGATGGGTACATTTCACTCTGTCTTTTCAAGAATTTTACGGGTTGAATCCCAGAAAATAGGTTTTCCGAGCAATTTTACCATATATGACACAGAAGACTCTAAATCACTTTTGAGAACCATCCTGAAAGAACAGAATTTAGATGATAAAGTATATAAGCCGAATACTGTTTTCAATAGAATCAGTGCGGCGAAAAACAGGCTCATCTCATACCGCGAGTATCTTGCAAACCCAAATTACATGGCCGATGACAGAGCGGCCTTACGCCCTGAAATGGGAAAGCTTTATCAAATGTACCAGGAACGTTTGATCCGTTCAGGTGCCATGGATTTTGATGATTTGCTTTTTTATACCTTTAAGCTATTCAACGACCATCCGGATGTATTGAACAAGTATCAGCACAAATTCAAATACATTATGGTAGATGTGTTTCAGGATACAAATATTGCACAATACAACATAACCAAGAAGCTTGCAGCCATGAACCGGAACATCTGTGTGGTTGGTGACGATGCACAGAGTATCTATGCCTTCCGTGGAGCAGACATTCAAAACATCCTGAACTTCGAAAAAGATTATCCGGAATTAAAGGTTTTAAAACTCGAACAGAATTACCGCTCAACAAAAACCATTGTTGAAGCGGCAAATAATGTTATTACAAAAAATAAAGCGCAGTTAAAAAAGGATGTCTGGACCTCCAACGAATCCGGAGAAAAAATCCATGTATACCGCGCAGCCAGCGACAATGAAGAAGGTCGGATCATTGCGCAGACCATTTTTGAAAACAAAATGAATCTGCAATTGCGGAACAAAGATTTTGCTATTCTGTACCGTACCAATTCACAGTCAAGAAGTTTTGAAGAAGCATTGCGTAAACTGAACATCAACTACAAAGTTGTTGGCGGTATGTCCTTCTACCAACGAAAGGAAATCAAAGATGTTCTTGCATACCTGCGCTTTGTATTGAATGACCAGGATGAGCAAAGCTTCAGACGTATCATCAATTTTCCGAAACGTGGTATTGGTGATACAACTATTGCAAAACTGTTTGTCATTGCTGACGAACAGGGAACTTCCATCTGGGACATCCTATGCAACATCAGAAGCATCATGACCGGCCGGCTTGTACCTTTGATTGAAGGCTTTGTTGACCTGATCAAATCATATAAAATCCTGGCCCAGACAAAAGATGCATTTGAAGCAGCCAATGAGATCACCAAACAATCTGGTTTGCTTAAGGAACTGTATGAAGACAAAACTGTTGAAGGTATTGCCCGCTATGAAAACGTACAGGAGTTATTGAACGGTATCAAAGAATTTGTAGATCGTCCGGATCAGGAAGATAAATCGCTGGGAAGCTACCTGCAGGAAATTTCTTTACTGACCGATACTGAAAATGATAAAGAAAGTAAGGACTACGTAACGCTGATGACCATTCACTCAGCCAAAGGTCTTGAGTTTAACCAGGTATTTGTTGTTGGCATAGAGGAAGACCTATTCCCATCAGCAATGATGCTGAACAGCCGCGCTGATCTGGAAGAAGAACGCCGTTTGTTTTATGTGGCAATCACAAGAGCTGAAAAGCGTCTGACATTGAGCTTTGCTACTTCCCGTTACAGATTCGGTCAATTAAAGAGCTGTTCACCAAGCCGCTTCCTGGAGGAAATTGATCCCCGGCATTTGCAGATGAGCACCATTACAGCCAGTTCAATCGGCTCACCGGATTCGGGGCCCGCGTTCAGCGGAATCAGGCCTAAAACAGGTACTTCAACAGTACAGGCAAAACCAAAGGTTGCTGCAGCTCCTGCCTATACTCCATCAGAAGATTTTAAGCCAAGTGATACCAGTAATCTGGCGATCGGAATGAAGGTTGAACACCCTAAATTCGGGTTTGGAGAGGTTAAAAACATACAATCAAACGGTAATGACCGGAAAGCATTGATTGATTTTAAAAATTTAGGCGAAAAAACACTAATTCTTAGCTTCGCGAAACTGAGAATTCACGAATCTTAGTTAACTTAAGGCTTTAATACAAAGATCAAAATGACATTAATTAAAGGAGATCCTGGTAAGGGTATCGTATTAAAAGAATACGGTAAAAATATACAGAAAATTGTTGACTGGATTTTAACGATCGAAGATAGAGACCAGCGTACCCGTTATGCAAATACCTGTGTTGAACTGATGCGTCAGTTAAATCCTGGTGTGCGTGATACGGAAGAACATACAACCAAATTATGGGATCATCTTTTTATCATGTCCAATTTCAAACTGGATGTAGATACTCCCTACCCGATGCCAGACATTGCCGTTCTTGGAAGAAAACCTGAACGCGTTCCATACAATCACAATAATTTAAAATATAAACATTACGGCAAGAACATCAATCTTCTGATAGAACAGGCTATCCTGAAAGAAGATGGTCAGGAAAAAGAAGATGCGATCATCTATCTGGGTCGCTTGATGAAACGCCTGTATAGTACCTGGAACAAAGAAAATGTAGATGACGAAGTTATCGTTGAGCATTTATCAGAACTTTCAAAAAAGAAACTGGTAATTGATGTGGCCAAAGTAAAAGAAGAACGTTTGTTTGATACCGTGGGCGGGGCTGTTGCAGACAGCAGGATACCTGGCAGTGCAAGCAGTTCAAATAGCGGCTATTCAAGATCCGGAGGCAGTAACAACCGTCGTTCAAATTCAAACGGAGGCAATGGTTATTCCAATAACAATGGCAATAACAACTCGAACAGATATCAGCAAAACCAAAACAAACCAAGAAGAAGAAATTAATGGCATCTTTTGAAATTACAGGAGGAACTAAATTACGTGGAGAGATCGTACCTCAGGGCGCAAAAAATGAAGCACTTCAAATCCTTTGTGCTGTATTAATATCTCCTGAACCTATTGTCATACATAACG
>NZ_JBQCDF010000052.1:0-7693 GCF_051961495.1 Cytophaga sp.
AATCAAACTGCTTTTATCAACTATTCAATAAATAGTTTTAGCGTAATGCAAACTTTTTACCAGGCAGCGCCTTTATAATTCCTTTGAATTCCATCTGGAGCAATACAGAACTGATTTTATGCATGGATAGTTGTGACTTCCAGCTTAATTCATCAATATGGATATCCTGATTGTCTGTCAATACCGCATAAATAGACAGTTCGTCGTCGTCAAGATCTGTTAGGATTAGCTGTTTGTTTGTAGTTTGGGATGGTACAATATCCCAGTTCAGCAGCTCGATCAGATCTGTTGCAGAAGTCAGCGTATGTGCCTTATTCTGTTTAATCAGGTTGTTACATCCTTCAGAAGTAGCGTCTGTAATTCTACCCGGTACCGCCATAACCTCGCGGTTGTAGCTGTTAGCTATATCAGCTGTGATCAATGCACCGCCGGTCTGTGTGGCTTCAATAACAAGCGTGATATCTGCCATGCCCGCAATAATCCGGTTGCGGGCAGGAAATCGCATGGGTTCCGCTACAGAATCAAAGGTGTATTCACTCATCAGTCCGCCTTGTTCAATCATTTTAAATGCTGTGTTTTTATGTACAGAAGGGTAGATGATGTTGGTGCCGTTAGCCATCACACCGATTGTTTCAAGACCCAGCTCCAGTGCATCACGGTGCGCTTGTATGTCAATACCATAGGCGAGTCCGCTGATGATAACCGGCTTGTAGAAAGCAAGATCTTCCAGAAGTTTCCGCACAACTGATTTGCCGTATTCAGTAGCCTTGCGTGTGCCGACAATGGCAATGGACTTAGCGGGATTTACATGCACAGATCCTTTGTAATAAATTAGTGTAGGTGCATCCGGAATTTGTTTCAACCGGCTTGGATAATCCGCATCGGTATAAAATAAAAGTTGTGTATCGAGTTTCTCTGCGCGTTTTACAATAGATTCCGCTTCCTCCAGCACAGATTTGTTTTGAATATTTTCAACGGTTACATCGCCAATACCGGGAATATTTTTTAGTTTACCTTTAGGTGTTTTAAAAATCTGTTCGGCAGAACCGCAATAACTGATCAGCGTTTTAGTTGTAGCTGCGCCAACGCCAGGAATAAGGCCCACGGCAACCTGGTATATTTTTTCCTGCATAGCTGTGTAGGAAGATTGTTGAAAAATGTTTAATTGAATTTTTTATGATCTTACTCTGATTTACAAGTGTAAAGTTTAGAGTGTAAAGTGTAATCGTCTCATAATTTATATTAACAATGAAAAGTTTATTATATAAAAATCAAAATGTGAAGTCACAAGATGCCCAGAGTCTACACTTTACACTCTTACACTTTAAACCTTATTCCATCTGCTTCTTAAGCTCTACCAAAAAATCCCGTACTTTCTGCAAAGAATCCAATAACTCCATTTTGTCTTTCGATTTATGGCGATCTGTTTTGAGCATTTCTTTTGCTCCCTGCAGCGTATAGCCGCGTTCTTTTACCAGATTATAAATCAGTCTGAAATTCTCAATATCTTCTTTGGTGAACTGGCGGTTGCCGCGGCGGTTTTTCTGAGGTTTGAATATATCGAACTCTGTTTCCCAAAAACGGATCAGGGAAGGAGCAACTTTAAACATGGACGAAACCTCGCCAATGCTGAAATATTTTTTCTCTATATCTTTCTCTTTGTAAGGCAATTTGGTAGCTGGGTTTGTATAAACACCTGAACTTGCAATGATCAAAATTACATATTCCGCACTGTAGATTGTTCGCTCTGGACGTTCTCCTGTTCAATTCTTTTCCACATTCATGTGCTTGCTGTGGAAAAGCCTTCATTCTGAAGCAGTTTTGCATTTCTAAAATCATATAAAATTTAAATCTATTGCATAAAATCGGGCTTTTAACGTGGTTTTTTCCTAAATTTGAATCTTATAAAAATCTGTTGAAAACCCAATTTTGAGTATGTCTTCGTTTATGACCTCAGCTGAAATCCGTCAGCAATTTCTGGATTTCTTTGCCTCTAAAGGCCACCAAATTGTTCCTTCTGCACCGATCGTAAATAAAAATGATCCGACGTTGATGTTCACCAACGCCGGTATGAATCAATTCAAAGATTATTTTTTAGGAAATGAAACACCTAAGTACCGTCGTATTGCCGATACACAAAAGTGTCTGCGTGTATCCGGTAAGCACAATGACCTGGAAGAGGTGGGAATTGATACATACCACCACACCATGTTTGAAATGCTTGGTAACTGGTCGTTTGGTGACTACTTCAAAGAAGAAGCGATTGCTTGGTCATGGGAACTGTTGACTACTGTTTACAAACTACCGAAAGACCGTCTGTATGTGACCATCTTTGAAGGAGACGACAAAGAGAAGCTTGCAAGAGATACGGAAGCATATAATTTCTGGAAAAAATGGATTGCGGAAGATCGCATTCTCTTGGGAAATAAAAAAGATAACTTCTGGGAAATGGGTGAACAGGGCCCTTGCGGACCTTGTTCTGAAATTCACGTGGATCTTCGTTCCGAAGAAGAGGTAAAGGCTGTTGATGGAAAAACATTGGTGAACAATGACCACCCGCAGGTAGTTGAAATCTGGAACAACGTATTCATTCAGTTCAACCGTAAGGCTGATGGTTCTTTGGAAGAACTTCCGGACAAACACGTAGATACCGGAATGGGCTTCGAACGTCTGTGTATGGCGATCCAGAAGAAAAGATCTAACTACGATACCGACGTATTTACACCAATGATTGATTTCGTAGCGAAAGCTGCCGGAATCAAATATGGCGCAGATGAAAAAACAGATATTGCGATGCGTGTTATGGCAGATCACATTCGTGCCATTTCATTTGTTATTGCAGACGGACAATTACCATCCAACAATAAAGCGGGTTATGTAATCCGTCGTATCCTGCGCCGTGCCGTGCGTTATGCATACACGTTTCTGAATTTAAAAGAACCATTCCTATACAAACTTGTTGCAGTATTGGCTGATCAATTGGCGCACGTATTTCCTGAGTTAAAGTCTCAGCAGGATTTCGTGGCAAAGGTTGTACAGGAAGAGGAGATTTCTTTCTTACGTACGCTTGATATTGGTTTAAGTAAATTAGATCAGATCAGAGAAGAATTGAAAGCAAAGAAAGCTACAGTTATTGATGGTAAGACAGCATTTGAATTATATGATACATTTGGCTTCCCGTTGGACCTGATTCAATTGATTGCCCGTGAAAACGGTTTGTCAGTTGATGAAGCAGGTTTTGATGTGGAGATGGATGCACAAAAGCAGCGTTCTAAAAAGGCTGCCAGCGTTGAAACAAGCGACTGGACAATCATCACTGAAGACGATGAAGTTGAATTCGTTGGTTACGATCATTTGATTTCCACTTCAAGAATTATTAAATACCGCCAGGTTAAAACAAAAGGTAAAGATCAATATCAACTGGTATTGGATACTACACCTTTCTATGCAGAGAGCGGTGGTCAGGCAGGCGATACCGGTTTGCTTGTGCAAGGTGATCAGAAAATAAAAGTATTGAACACACAAAAAGAAAACAACCTGATCATTCATATTACAGAACAATTGCCGGCGGACCTGAAAGCTCCGGTAGATTGTAAAGTAAATGTATTGCAGCGTTCATTGACAGAAAACAATCACTCTGCTACACACTTATTGCATGCGGCGTTGAAGCAGGTACTGGGTTCACACGTGAACCAGAAAGGCTCCTTGGTAAATGAATCTGTATTGCGTTTCGACTTCTCACACTTTTCTAAAGTAACAGAAGAAGAATTGAAACAGATTGAATTGATCGTGAACCAGAAGATTCGTGAAAATATTTCATTGAATGAAAGACGCAATGTGCCGATTGAAGAAGCGAAGAAACTGGGTGCTATGGCTTTGTTCGGTGAGAAGTACGGTGAATATGTACGTATGATCACGTTTGATGATTCGTTCTCACGCGAATTATGCGGAGGTACACACGTTTCGTCGACCGGCAAAATTGGTTTCTTTAAAATTACAAGCGAATCATCGGTTGCTGCCGGTGTGCGCAGAATTGAAGCTTTAACAGCAACAGCTGCAGAAGTATTCGTTGATCAACAGCAGACAACGCTTGCGAAGATCACGGAATTGATGAAAAATCCGAAAGATCTTGTAAAGTCGCTGGAGGATCTGTTGGAAGAGCGCGTTGCTTTGCAGAAACAACTGGACGAATACCAGTCTGAGAAATCAAAAGCAATTGCCAAGGCATTAAAAGATACTGCAGAGAAAGTAGGGGATATTAACCTGATCCGTGCGAAACTGGCGTTGCCATCCGTAGATGCGATGCGCCAGGTTGCTTATGATCTGAAGCAAACGGTAGATAACTTGTTATTGGTATTGGCAGTAAATGTAGATGGTAAACCAAACATTGCAGTCATGATCTCTGATAATCTGGTTGCGGATAAAGGATTGAATGCATCACAAATGATCCGTGAATTATCGAAAGAGATTCAGGGCGGCGGCGGTGGACAACCATTTTATGCGACTGCCGGTGGTAAAGAAATAAATGGTCTGGATAAAGTAATCGCAAAAGCGAAAGATCTTGTTCAGGTGAATGCATAAGGAATAGACAATAAAGAAGAATTATGGATCAGTCAATTATAGATAAATATCAACCGGTTATTGGTTTAGAGGTTCACGCGCAGTTATCTACGCTGAGTAAAATCTTTGCTTCAGATTCAACAGAGTTTGGCAGCATGCCAAATACAAACGTAAGCGTGATCACGTTGGGCCATCCGGGTACACTTCCGCGTTTGAATAAGAAAGTGGTTGAATACGCTATTAAAATGGGAGTGGCTTGTGGTTCTGAAATTAACCGCTTTACATTTTTTGATCGTAAGAATTATTTCTATCCTGATCTTCCAAAAGGGTTCCAGACGACGCAGGATAGAGCGCCGATTTGTATAGGCGGCAGCATTAAGATTAAGTTGAAAAATGCCGCTCAGCAGACGATTCGTTTGAATCGTATTCACATGGAAGATGATGCAGGTAAAAATATGCACCTTGCCGGTGAAGTAGATACACTAGTAGATTACAACCGTGCAGGTACGCCGCTGATTGAAATTGTGACAGAGCCGGATATCCGTACTTCTGAAGAAGCTTACGCGGTAATGTCTGAAATAAGAAAGCTGGTACGCTACCTGGAGATCTGTGACGGTAACATGGAAGAAGGTTCCATGCGTTGCGATGCCAATGTATCTGTAATGTTGAAAGGTTCAAAAGTATTCGGTAAAAAAGTAGAAGTTAAAAACATGAACTCTGTGCGTAACGTACAGCGTGCGATTGATTTTGAAATTTTACGTCAGATTGAACTGATTGAAAAAGGCGAGGAAATTATTTCTGAATCCCGTCAGTTTGATGCAGTTGATGGTACTACGCATGGTATGCGTACAAAAGAAGAATTGAATGATTACCGTTATTTTCCGGAGCCGGATTTGCAACCTGTTACCGTAAGTGATGCGTGGCTTGCTGAAATTAAAGCGAGCTTGCCGGCTTTGCCGCAGGAGTTGTATGCGAAGTTTTCCGGTGAATACAAATTATCTGAATACGATGTTCAGGTATTGACAGATACGAAAGAGATTGCTTTGTATTTCGATGAAGTATGTAAGCATACCAGGAATTATAAAGGAGCAGCAAACTGGGTTACCGGTGCAGTGAAGTCTTATCTGAATGAATTAGCATTGCATGTGAAGGATTTAAAAGTATATCCGAAACAAATTGCTGAGTTAGTTGATTTGATTGATTCCGGTAAAGTGAATACAACGATCGCCAACCAATCGATCTTTCCTGAATTATTAAAGGGTACAAGTAAATCTCCTCAGCAGATTGCTGAAGAAATGAACCTGATCCAGCAAAGTAATACCGATGAGCTGATTCCGTTGATCCAGGAAATTGTTGCGAAATACCCTGCAAAAGTAGCGGAATACAAAGGTGGTAAAACGGGTATTCTTTCAATGTTCATGGGCGATCTGATGAAAGCAACAAAAGGAAAGGCAGATCCGAAAGTAGCTACGGAATTAATTAAACAGGTTCTTGAAGCCTAATTTTATATGAATAGAAATTTTATTCACTATTGTTTTGCTGTATTGTTTTTTACTCTGTTTGTGTCTTGTGATCAGAAAAAAGAAACAGAGTCAAAGCCGGGAAGTTTTACTTATTCAATTTCCGGTAAGGTATTAAATGCTGCAAGTGAGTATGTATACCTGGAGCAGATCCGCGATAAAAGCTGGATTGTACTTGATTCTGCAGAACTGAAGGATAAGACTTCTTTTGAATTTTCAGGCACGGCAGACGAGATTGATATTTACAGACTGCGCCTGGCGAAGAATGTATTTCTGCCAATCATTCTGAATGGTGATAAGACATCATTGACGGTAAATGCGCAGGATCCGTTTGCAACAGCCATATTTACCGGTAGCAAGGATAATGAGACGTATGCCGCATTTAATAAGAAAATGATTGAATTGAATCAAGCACATTCCCGTTTAACGGTTATGCTGGATTCAATGAAGAATGTTTCGGCAACTTCTTCGATCGTTGCAACCAATTGCATGAACGAGATCAAAGGTATAGAAGCAGAGATGAAGGCTTACGTACACACAGCCATAGAGCATAATACATCGTCACCGGTTGTATTCAGTATGCTGAGTTATGTAGATTTTGAAAATGATTTTCCGTTTGTTGAAACGGTAACGACTAAGATTAAACAGCAACAGCCGGATCATAAGTATACAGCAAGTCTTGTTGATAATGTCAGTCAGTATAAATTATTTCTGGCTCAGAAACAGGCAAAAGAAAAGGGTAGCCCGGCAGCAATAGGTAAAGAAGCTCCTGAGTTTGCATTACCGGATACAAAAGGCAAGATGGTTCGCCTGTCTTCTTTAAGAGGTAAATATATATTGCTTGATTTCTGGGCTTCCTGGTGCGGTCCTTGCCGTCAGGAGTCGCCGAATGTAGTGCGTGCCTATAACAAATATAAAGGCAGTAAGTTTGATATACTGAGTGTGTCGCTTGATAACGATAAAGCTGCCTGGCTGAAAGCGATTGATAAAGATGGTTTAACCTGGACACATGTAAGTGACCTTACAGCCTGGGAGTCATCTGTGGTAAAATTATATCAGGTAGAAGGTATTCCGGCTACATTTTTACTGGATCCCAATGGTATAGTAGTTGCGCGTGATTTAAGAGGCGAAGAGCTGGATAAAAAACTGGAAGAATTATTAAAATAAGCATATGCTGAAGTTAAACGAAGAATTAAAAGACAGAATCTCTTATATTTTAATTGGTATTGTATTGCTATCCTATATAATACCTCTTTTTGTTAATGGCATGTTTGGAAGTTTTCTGATACCAATTCAGTTGATATCGGTTTTCGGTCTAGCTGTTTTTTATGCTTTGATTGCCGAAAAAAAAGATTTGTTTTTTTTTACGTTTGTGTCATTTGCACTTCTTCAAGTATGTAACTATTTGATGTATGTTGTACCAGCTGTAGGTAATATTTATATTGTATTGTCAAAACTGCCTTATATACTTGCTGCATCGGCATTTGGTATATTAACCTATAAGCATAGTAAAGAATTTAAAGCATTCGAAATGCTGGAGTTCTTGCTTGTTATATTCTTAGTAATTATTATACTACTTAATTTTGATTCAAGGCTTGCTGAATTTTCTAAGT
>NZ_JBQCDF010000053.1:0-7493 GCF_051961495.1 Cytophaga sp.
TCCCATCCCGATAGCTATCGGGATGGGATTTTTTATGCCAAGAGGTCCTGAACAATTTTTTCTGCATCGGCAAGCGAAATATCCGAATACCATTTATTATCGGGCTGTACACAAAGTACCGGCGCATGTTTGCAACGATCCGAACATTCCATTTTAAAAACTTCGATGCGGCCTTTCGCATGATGTTGTTTAATCGATGCTTTTATAAATTTCCGTACATCTTTATGCTGGCCGCATTTGCTGCCTGCACACATGAATACAGATTTTTCAGGAAAATGTATCGACATAGATAAATGGTTAAGTCTGCTGATTTAAGTATTAATATACTTAAATCGGCAGACTTAACACAAAAATTTGACCTGTAGAAAACTACAATTCCGGTTTATTTTACAATAAAACTTTTTGTAAATGTATTGGTAAAAATATAGGAATGTTCATAAGCCTGCTGGGTAAATGTTCCTTTGATTTTATATGTACCAGCTTCTGTCGGATGTAAGGAAATTAAAAACACAGGCCCTCTTTTAGTAATAGTTGGTTTCAAGTCCAAAAGTATTTCATCTTTAAAAACGCTCACCTCACAATCATCATTGGTATACGTTATTTTGTTGTCATACATATCCGGCACAACTGTTAATTCATAAACCTGCCCGGAGGTAGCTGTATCCCGCTCAGTAATTACATGAGATATCAGATGCATTTCCCAATTGCAGGATGAAACCTGGCTCAGGAATTCATTCAACGCTTTTTTCTCAAATGTTAAATAAATATTTATGAACTTTTGAAATAACAGTGAATCATTTTTCTGTTTTAATTCCGTCTGATAATAATGCAACAAGGGCAATGCATTACTATCTTTCTGACCAGACTGCTGCAAAACAGGTTTGATATTTTCCATCAAAACAGATACTGATTGTAACGAATCGATGCATTTGTTCCGCACCTCTACAAGATGCTGCGCCTGCTTCCGGATTACAACTTCTACTGGCCGGTCTCCATTGTCGGCAATTTCCTTTTCAACGCGTTTTAATAAACGGTCGTTCTCACGTATGGACTGCGCAGTCATTTCACGCTGGAAGGCCAGCTCCATAGTGTATTCCTTTTTATCTGTGCAGGAAAAAAATATTGTAACGGCAGCAAGCAACATTCCAACAAGTGTATATTTTCTAATAAAGATCTTTTGCATAATTGACAGTCTATGCTACCATAATAAAATTAATGCTAAAAGATACAGATTATGTAATTAAGTCATTGCTGTTTATATTGTTCAAAGATTAAAAATAAATCAATCCTCCCAATATGTTTTCCGCTTGCTTGTATCTTTTACCAATCTCTGCATTATGAATAATAAGACCTGATCATTTATGAAACACCTGGCCTATATACCAATCTTATTTATTTGCGTTGCTGCAACATCTTCAAAAAAAGAAACCATTGTCTGGCAAAACCTGGAAAAGGGTTTGGATTACGCACTTCTGGATGCACCGGTAAAATCAAGTTATGCTGATTCAAAGATTGATGTACTCAGAATTAATCCTGCTTATTTCACTTTTGAACTGGAATGCATGGAACAAAAGAAAAACGGTAATAAAAAGATTGATCAGATCTGTACAGAAAACAAATTGATAGCAGCTGTAAACGCAGGCATGTTCAAACTCGAAGGCAATTTCCAGACATGCACCGGGTATATGAAAAACGGCACTTATACCAACAACGCTACGTTAAATCCCAGTTACAAAACTGTTTTCACTTTCAATCCAAAAGATACCAGTAAAAAATCTGCCACGTTGATTGATCTTACCTGCGAAGATTGGGCGGTGGCTAAAAGCAGTTATACGTGTTTCAGTCAGGGAATCCGCATGGTTAATTGTGATGGCAAAGCCACCTGGCAGGCATCTGAAAAAAAATGGAGCATGGTATTATTAGCGGAAGATAAAGCTGGAAATATTTTATTCATTTTCTCCAGATCACCTTACAAAGTGCTGGACTATACCAATATGCTACTGCAATCAGACTTACAGCTAAAACGTTTGATGTACTTAGAGGGCGGGCCCGAAGCCTCTTTTTACCTGGATCACCCGAATGCATCTGTAAAGAAAATGGGAAGTTATGAAACCGGATTTACGGAGAATGATAACAACAAGGTATACTGGGAAATCCCTAATGTAATTGGTATCCGAAGAAAATAATCAGGCAGAACCTAAGAACATTTTTGCCCTGCTGCCTAATAGTTTCCGGAGCAGATAAATAATGCCTTTACAGATGAGCAGAGTTGTAATTGTAAGAATGATTATCGCAACAATGATATTCAACGGATAGATATTTTCATATTCATAAAGAAAATAGAATAAAGATCCCGTGGTAGTTAATACAACTCCATGCATAAAATATGTTAACATAGAATCTTTAGCGACAAATCGCAGCCAGTCAGGTTGTTTTTCTCCCAGCATTTTGAAGAATAGCATTACGAGAAAAGCCAGAGCTACTTTTTGAACATAAAAAAAAGACTCTGTTACGTTTATAAAACCAGGCATTGATATTTTATAAAAAAGTCCTGCGGTAACAAGCACTACAACACCTATTATAAATACAAGTCTTTTTTCAATCACCTGCATTGTTTTTTCCAGATCCAAACCACAATACATGCCTATTGCATACGAGCCTGTAAAATAGATTACTGTTTCAACCCTGATATAAGTTGTATCCACAAATTTAGCACGCGCTATGAAAAGCGGAGCCAAAACAAATAAGAAAAAAATACAGCGGGTAAAACTATTTTTATGCAGCAAAAAATCCAGCAAGGGAGTAAGCGTACAAATGATAATAAATACAGGAATGTACCATAACGCATATTCTGATTTCCCACATAATAGGTCAAGAGGTAACATAGAGTAGAAGCCTTTTAAATCTATATGAAACGGTTCGAAGGATATATTTTTAAACAATGTCAACCATATGGAAAAAAATATATAAGGAATAACAAGATAGAAGAACTTATCTCTATAGAATTTTATGTATCCCCGATTTTTAAAAACAGCAGAAAATAATATTCCCGATAGAATTGTGAAATACATGGTAACACCCCGTAATGCCAGCATATTAAACATAGAAATTGCTGAATCCGGATTAATGTCCACGTTTAAACTACCAAAATAAAAAAGAATGATTGCATGGCGCAAAATCACATTAATTACTGCAAAACCTCTGAAGCTTTGAAGGTAATCAAAATATATTTTATTCTGTGATGAAGACAAAGATGATAATGTATTATTATTTACTAAAATGCTTTCCGCATTTATTTGTATAAAAATACAAATTTGAAATAACTATACATCCATTTTTGTATGAGTAACTTCACTTTTTAAAAATCATTCCTGTGCGTTCCTTTATTCACGGCTATCTTTCATCTTCTGAAATTAGCCTTTAACTAAATAATGTCATATCTCATTCTTCACCTATGGATTTCCTTAACCAGACATTTATAGCTTCTTCCAAATATACTTGTCCATTAGGCCCCACGTGTTCGGTTACCAATAATTCTTCGTGTTGAGTATGTATATACAACTGATACACCGGACTCGTTATGGTCGTCCTGCCTGACTTTACACTTGAGAATTCTTTACCCGATTTCCTTCTTTTTTCAATCCGCAGGATTTGATTAGGATTTACGTTTAACTTTACAAATCCATGCATGCCTTCTAAAACAACAAAGTTTTCCTTATTAAAAATGAACTTCGTTCTATCGTAGTAATTATAGAAGCACCAGTAAATAACAAGCAGAAGCAATGAAATTGTTAAAAAGAAATACATATTCAAATCTATTGCCAGGATCACAGAACTGACTAAGAGGGGTAACACTAAAAGAATAATCTGTAACGAGAGTATATTGCCGTCGTAATTATTTAAAATAATATGTACACTGCCATCGGCATGAGTAGAAACATTGAAATCTTTTGGTATTCTCATCGGAGAAAGTTTTCTGGTAAAATAAAAGTCTTTGAGTTTTATTTTACAATCAATTATTTAATCAATACAACATCATACATACCATCATACTTTGGTCTAAAGACCCATTTACCTGTAACATCAATAAGACCCCATGTTCCGTTCATTCTGACTGCAGCATATCCATTACTGAATTTTCGCGCTGCTTCGTATTGAGCCTTAATAACCCACTCGCCTCTTGTGTTGTAAAAACCATATTTCCCAGACTGCTCTCCTATGGCAAGCCCTTCGCTGAAATCTCCCCAGGATTCAGTATCAGATACAAATAACTTATTACCGGTTGAATCGATGTAGTGCCAACCATTATTATCTTTAACTTTGGCAAATTTTGAAACATAATCAAAACTTGTTACGACCGAGTAGACTGGATTAATAACCCATTCACCTTTAACGTTGATAAAACCTACCTTGTCTTTATCATTCCTTACCCATGCCAATCCTCCTGAAAACTCCCCAGTATTTTTATATTGTGGCTTGATTACAATTTCACCTTTTGTATTAACAAAGCCATGCAAACCATTCCCAAGCTTTATTGGTGCAAAACCTTCAGAAAAATGTTCAATTTTGCTAATATAATCAGCGCTGATCACAGTCTGCTCAAAACCCAGAGTGTCCAATATAATATTTCTACCACCAATAACTGCTGCAGCATACCCACCATTAAATTCTGTTACATAATCATATTTCATGGCTATTGCAATCTTACCTTTGGCATTTAAAAAACCCCATTTCTCACCGGTTTTCACAGCAAGTAAATTATCTTTATACCCCTTTGCACCCACGCCAAATGCGCCTTCTATAATAGAGAATCTATTTACTTCTGTAGGTATATACTCAGCCTGTGCATTGATAATCTTGTAAACCGTTCCTTTTTTAACAACTGCCAGACCATTCGAAGAGAATGGGTCGCAATTTATATATTGAGGCAGAATTGTGAGATCGCCATTCAAATCTGCATATCCCCAAAATCCATTATTTACTTTAATCAATATTAAAGCATTTTGACCATATGTTATTAGGGTATAAAATACAAATAGCAATATGAATATAATCTTATTTTTCATTGATGAAGACCAATAATATACTATAATAAAAGAGCAGCCTCCAAAAAACTTTTAAAGGCTGCTCTTGAAAGATCCTAATTTAATAACTCTTCGGCCCTAATATTTTTTTAAATTCGAGCAAGGCCACATCACCTTCCAGCAGCATCAATGTGTTCTGTTCCTTGATAAAGAATTTATTCGTTTTCTTCAAGCGTTCAACAAACAATGCTTCGCCTTCACCTTCGCAAGCCATCTTCGTTAATGCCATGCCTGTTCCAAATGAAATGGTTCTGCCATCAATTACATAGGATCCTGTGTAAGAATTACAGCCTGTAGTACCGGAGATCTGTTTTGGTCTTGCATCAAAAGCAATGGTTGGCTTTTTATTTGGATATAAATCATTGAACGGCACTTTTTGCGCACCCATAAGCGATACCAGTTCCCAGGTTCCTTCCAGGTCAGATTCTTCCGTAGCAGCAGCAGCTGTTACCGGAATTGCCTTTTCGTCAACCTTTTTATCACTGACCGCTGTTTGTGATTTAGATGAATTACATGAAGCTAAAATAACTCCTAAAAAAGCTCCATAGATGATTATTTTTTTCATAGCACTAAAATTTGATTGAATAAATTATTTACTTTCTTTTAAAACCATATCGATTGTAATTGCACAGGAAATGACCGCCTGCTTGTGTGCAACTGACGTAGAAAAACCAGGATCGATTGTTACATTATATTTATCAGCACTGGTAAACATTTCTTTAGCAAGACCAGCCCATTTTTTACTGATTGTTCCGATAGGATTGTTTGAAGGATCTTTGATTTGAAAATTCCATGCCTTCCAATCACCTGTAATAGTTGCAATATTTTTTTCTGCTGCATTGGTGATCTGAAATTCAGGTTTAAAAAAACTGAATTTCTGTTTGATTGTTCCGATCAATTCGCCTTTGGCATTCAACACAACAATTTTAGACAACCAGAATGTCCAGCCACGTTGGATCGTTGTTTGTACTTCACCCTCATGATTTAAAATATCCAATTGAAAAGGCAGTATTTTTTTATTTACCAGCAAACGAAGCATTTTTTGTCCGACAGACAAACGTTGTGTTACAGCGCCAATATGTTCTCCGGCTTCGTTATAAACTTTATATGCATTTTCAAATTTGAACAGGTTAACTTTTTCATCAATGAAATAACTGTTCGATTTAAAAAAATCTGTTTCGTCATGCGTAAGTGCGTCTACTATATTTTCTCCGTTCATATGTATGTGTATATTAAAAACATTTTATAGTTTATAGCGCACAATTGCACTGGCTTTGCCCATGATGCCTTTACGTCCAACGAGGATCAGTTTATCATCTTCTTCCCAGATGGTATAATCACGCACAAGCATTAATTTAGACTCATTTGGTAAAACAACTTCTTTTACTTTTTTACCTGTTGAGCGGTTAATATGAATTACATTAATCGTAGTGATCGACCCATCCATGGATTCTGACGTTGCATATAAGAAACGGATATCTGAAGGATGTGAATTATCTACTACATAGGAGATGGTATTCAAACCATCGGTTGATGGATAAACCTGGTTTTTGGCGATGTATTCCACC
The DNA here is from genome assembly GCF_051961495.1 of Cytophaga sp. Taxonomy (NCBI): domain Bacteria; kingdom Pseudomonadati; phylum Bacteroidota; class Cytophagia; order Cytophagales; family Cytophagaceae; genus Cytophaga; species Cytophaga sp. The sequence continues at coordinate 6,653 of NZ_JBQCDF010000053.1, forward strand.
CAATTTCTTTTCGCGTCTTTATTATAACTCAATACGATAATGCCCTCTGTATGTACATGTCCGTTTACTTCAACCTGATGTTTTTTATCAAATGTACCCGGGGCAATATGCGGATAGCCATCAGCATATAACGAACGCTTTTCCAGAATCAGAATCACTTCTTCCTGGGCAGAAATGAATACATGAGACAAATCATAATCCAGCCAGTTTTCTTCACCCTTGATGGCTTTATTTGTCTTTCTCCCTTCTGTCACTTTATTTAACACCGCTTCATCAAAACGATCGAAGTTGTTTTTATCAAGTGTCATGGAAGTAAAATTTGCACGTGAGTAGGAAACTCCGATAATTTTCTCCTGAGACAATTCAATGGCGGCTACATATAACACATCATCATTCACGAACTGAACCATTAACTCATCTTTCTTATAATTCGATCCTGGTATTTCAACGACATCAAATGCCCGTGTTTCCAGATTCATGCGGATCACATTCACCTTGCCAACGCCATTGGCATTAATAATAAATATCTCGCCTTTATTATTCAGGTAGATGCCGTGGTTCACATAACCCATATCAATTGTAACAGTTCCTTTGCTCAGTTGTTTACCGGTATTATCATAAATAGATACATTTGCTATCAGCGAACGTTGTGAAAAATCAAATACATAAGAAACAAACTTACCTTCATCCGGCGAAAAACGAATGTTATGTTTGTATTCAAAAGGGGTTACAAAACTTGGTGTTGTGTGTTCACAGATCACATCAATAAAAGATTCTTTTACTGAACCTCTATGATCGCTTTCCAGATAAGGTTTGATCGGATAAGATTCCAGTTCCTTCT
>NZ_JBQCDF010000054.1:0-9638 GCF_051961495.1 Cytophaga sp.
TTATATCTTAGGCCAGGTTTGCAGATCATAGAGCAGGCAGGTGGGTTACATAAATTTATTGGCTGGAACCGTTCAATCCTTACCGATAGCGGCGGCTTCCAGGTTTATTCTTTATCGGGTATCCGGAAGATCAATGAAGAGGGTGTGAAATTCAAATCGCATATTGATGGTTCCGCGCATTTTTTTACACCGGAGAGCGTTATGGATATCCAGCGTACGATTGGCGCGGATATTGTCATGGCATTTGATGAATGTACACCATATCCTTGTGAGTATGAGTATGCACGCAAGTCAATGGAAATGACACACCGCTGGCTGGGCAGATGTGTGAAGCGCATGGCGGATACAGAACCGAAGTATGGTTACAAGCAACACTTATTCCCGATCGTGCAGGGGAGTGTATATAAAGATCTGCGGGCAAAGTCTGCGGAAGTAATTGCGGAGGCTGGGTGCGTGGGTAATGCTATCGGTGGTTTATCTGTTGGCGAACCGGCCGAAGATATGTATGCCATGAGCGAACTGGTTTGTTCAATTTTGCCAAAGGATAAACCACGTTATTTAATGGGTGTAGGAACACCGGAAAATCTGCTGGAGAATATCGCGCTTGGCATCGATATGTTTGATTGTGTAATGCCTACACGCAATGCCCGCAACGGCATGTTGTTTACAACCAATGGTATCATTAATATCCGCAACAAGAAATGGGAAAATGATTTCTCTCCGATTGATTCCGGATTGGATACGTATCTGAATACCTATTATACAAAAGCATACCTGCGTCATCTGGTACATAACAACGAAATGCTTGGAGCGCAGATTGCAACTATACAGAATATAACCTTTTATCTGTGGCTGATGCGTGAAGCGCGCAAGCAGATTGTAGACGGTACGTTCCGTGAATGGAAAGAGCGTATGGTAAAACAATGTATGCAACGTTTATAATTATTGTTTGTGAAAAAACTCGATCTGTACATACTTAAGAAATTTTTAGTAACCTACTTTTTTGTAGTGTTGATGCTGATGCTTGTCATTACAGTTATTGATATAACTGAAAAGATGGAGGATTTCATGAAGCATAATTTGAGTGCCTGGTTTGTATTGGTTGAATATTATTTTGCCTTCATCCCATACATGGCAAACCTGCTGAGCCCGATTACCATTTTCATAGCCACGATTTTTGTAACGGCTAATCTGGCGGCGCGGACAGAGATCATTGCCATGCTGAGCAGCGGTATGAGTCTTGTAAGAATCATGTTTCCTTATTTAATCGGTTCGATATTGGTGGGCTTGCTTGTTTTTTACATGGGGGGCTGGCTCATTCCGCATGGTAATAAGGCGCGGGTTGATTTTGAAAAGAAATACATCAAAAGCACGTACTTCTTCGAAGGGAAGAATGTGCACATCAAAACCAGCCCTACCAGTTATGTATACCTGGAAAGCTACAACAGTGAACTGAATGTAGGGTATCAATTTACACTGGAAACAATTGCAGATAATAAACTGGTGAGCAAACTGAAAGCCGGAAGAATTTACTGGAACGATAGTATTAAAAAATGGCACCTGGAAGAATTCTTTATCAGGCGGTTTGATAACAACGGTAACGAGGAAGTTTTCAGAGGCAGAGACAGAGATACAACGCTGAGCATTTCACCGAAAGATTTTCAGGATACCTACATGTTGTATGAAACATTTGATATGGGCGAACTGAACAACCAGATTGCGATGCTGAAATCCCGCGGCTCTGAAAATGTCGATACTTATATCGTTGAAAAATACCAACGTATTACATACCCATTTTCGATTATCATATTAACCATGATCGGTGTGATCGCATCTTCACGTAAATCTAGGGAAGGAGCGGGCTTAACCATTGCCTTCGGATTCCTGTTGGCCTTCGTATACATTATATTTATGATCACCAGCAGAAGCCTGGCTAACGTGGGCGGTATTGGCCCGTTGCTTGCTTCGTGGATTCCCAATATCGTCTTTATTTTTATCGGCTTGTTCATGTACGGCCGGGTACCGAAGTAAGAGGGATAAATGAAATTGACAATCGCTGGCGCAAGCATTTGCTTGTGCCCATGAAGTCCTGCACCATGGTCTGTGGCACACAGACCATCTCTTCCTGTACCCGCTGGCGCAAGCATTTGCTTGTGACTTTTTCATCCTTTCTGGCGCCGGTCTTTAACCGGTGTCAGGCATTCAGCAGTTCTTGACTGCAATTAAACAAACCCTTCCGTCGCGGCGAATCATAATTCATAATTCATCAACGTTTTTTCTTCGTACACATGATATCAAAGTTGCAGTTGCACTCGTATTTATCGCAGCTGACAGGCGTAGCCGGGAAGGAGATCTGCGCGTCACATACGTTGCCGGTCTTCCCGCCGGTTAAACACCAGCCGCGGTAGATATCACCATCCCGGTCAATAATCAGCTGTTCTACCCCTGCGTAACAAAGCCAGTTATACCAGCCGTTTTGAAAAGAAGAGATAAAGTGCTGGCAGGATTGCATTTCTTTTGTACCGTTGGGATAATGCTTTACCATTTCAGACCTGTAACCGCCTGGTACTATTTCCGTACCTGTATGCTGTGTCATGCGCGTGCGCTGGTCATTCGTGTAGGCATACATCGGGCCATCCAGGTTTTTTAATAATGGTTGCATGGAAACCGTTACAGGATATCGCTGTTTCCATGCGGTTGCCAGTTCGTAACACGTATCAAAAGCCTCAGGCAGCATCATGACATTTATATGCAGGGATACGTTATCCTGCAGCAGGAAAATAACTTCTTCAAAATGCTGCCGGTTAGCCTGTTCAGGATGATAGCTTAAATGGACACGTTTCAGAAAGGGAGAGGCATCCTGCCACCAGCGCAGTGTGCGTGACCCGTTAGACAGGATACTCACATCCACATTTCGTTCATGCAGGTATCTGGCCACAGCAATAAAACCCGGCCACATGCTTATTTCCCCGCCCGTGAATTCGAATACTGTTTTTTTGTCTGCATTATGTGCAATGATTCTGTTACAGAAGTCAACAGCCGTTTGGTAACTTAGCCAGGGGCTGCTGCCGTCATGCAAACCACGCGGACAGTAAGAACAGCTGTAATTGCAGGTATTTCCCGCCATCCAGTTTACAATGAATATATTGCGGTGTTCAGGGTTTGCGTGTTCAAGCCTGGTATAACCGTTTTGTTTTTTCATACATGTTGATACTCTAAAAAAATAAAAGCAGACTGGTTTATATAGACTTAAATATGGTGAAAAAATACTGATAAAAGGACTGGTTATAAATGAAAAAAGTATATGTTGGTGTTAATTTTGATTTTTAATAAAACCAGTTTCCTCTAAACTAAAACACCTATGAAAAAAACAATTACGATTAGCTGCCTGGTAGCAGCGTGCTCTTTCTTATTGGCAGGCTTTATTACGAATTCAGATAAGGATAATACCCTTACAGGGCGTACCGAAGAATATGCTATTGTAGATGTACTTGACTATGGAAGAAGGAAAGTAATCCGCGTAACGGTTGGTGAAGAACTTACCCAGGAAAAGGAATGGGAAAAAACGAAAACAGAAATTGATCCAGATTTCACTTCAGCAATAAAGGACCTAAATCTACTCAATGCGAAAGGATTTGAAATTGTAAATTCTTCTTTAACATATATTTCACCATCCTTAGCTAATGGGAATGCAGCAAGTGCAGGGTGTGCAAGGAGTATTTTTTTATTGAGGAGGAAGCTATAATATACAAGCAAGGAGTAAGAAATTTTTTTCGCCGTGGTTGGTCTTTTCGACCAACCACCTGCTAATGGTAGGAGTAGAGTCACCCAATGCAGCGCCGATGCGCTTGGTTGCGCCGAGCCGTTCCTTGAAAGGAACGGTAATGAAAGCGCGGCAGAGCTCTAATTAAAAGTTCTGCTACGCTTAATTGCCGTTAGGCTTTAGTCAACGGTATAAAAGATACTGGCGTGTATGCTATCGAAGCGAAAGCAGAGAGAATTAAACAGAATAGAAAACTCATCTGCCGGACGATCTGTTAAGAATCCGTTTAATAAGATTAGAAAAGTGAAAATGCGAATACATAAAAGAGCTTGCTTGCTTTGAACCAGGCAACACATGTTTTATGTAATAATATTATTTTTTGCTGTTACGATATAACGTAGTATAGATTGCGGAATCATTGTGTGTTTTGCAATTTGGGCGCCCGGGCGGGCTGCTTCGGGCTCCGCTATCGCTCCGGTTATACATAAGCCGGCGTGTGTAGATGTTCGTTTAAATAGGAGTGGGGCTTATGTATAATACTGCCCCTGCACATCCCTGGCGCTGCGTGCTTATTTTAATCAGATTATTGTATTTAAGATTTGAAAAAATAAGCAAAAAAATATCTGTTAAAATATGTATATTTGATATATACAGAAACACACAGTTATATGCCGACTCTTAAAGACGTAACGATTGAGATTTTAAAAAATCTTCCTGCTTCAGCTACTCTGGAGGAAATAATGTATAAGATCAATTTGGCTGCCCAGGTAGTGGAAGGTATTAAAGATGCAGATCTTGGCAAAACAATTTCCACTGAAGAGTTGCTTAATAAAATAAATACATGGGGCAAATAAACTGGACAGATAAATCTGTTGCCCATTTAAAGGCCATTCATGATTATATTGCGGAAGATTCTCCGTTATATGCAAGCAATTTTATTAAAGCGCTTGTAAACGCTGTCGATAAATTAAAGACGTTTCCAATGTCGGGACGCATAGTGCCTGAGTTTGCACACTCACCAATTCATTTACGGGAAGTTATTTATAGAGGGTACCGAATCATCTATCGTATTAATCCGAATGCAGATATTGAGATTGTAACTGTTGCACATGGCAGAGAAGAAATTTTGAAAAATCTTAATACAGATTGGCTTCTGTAAAAAGAATATAATTACCCCCATAAATAAATTTTTACACATGCTTCCAGCATATCCGCTTTTTTAGAATAACAAAGTGTATTTCTGTTGAGTCTTTTCAGATGCGTGCGGAAGGTAAGATTCATGCGTTCAATTCTGTTTGTTACATATCTGCCGGGACTATGGATCGCTTTATCAATTAAACATGGATAAATATTTAATCTGTCTGTGAATATTTTTATTGGATCATATAATAACACTTTATCAACTATTTGTTTTATGTTTTCTTTATTGCGTCTGCCAACAAATAAATCTACAATATTTCGTGTCCCTTTATTTATAGCATATATTAACCATTGATCATTTTTTTTATTACCTGAAAATGTATGTAGCTCATCCATCTCATACATGCATTTTTTAACACTTTCATATGTGCTTCTTAGGGTGGAAGAAATCAAACGAATTTTTCTAATAACTGTAACAGGTGATATATTTAATAAACATGCAATGTCTCTTATTCCATTACCTCTTTTAACATGTTTAGTGATAGATGCATTTATTTCTTTATCATATGCAATATATTTATAAGTAAGTTGCTGATGTTTTTTACAAATAATGCATTGATATTTTTGCTTGCCGGTTAACTGTTTCCCATTTTTCTTACAGGAGCCTGTACAGTATTTACACTTCATAACTATTTTTTCTAAGCTGATAATCTGTAACACCAGGTTTTTAAAAACCTTTATATTTCAATTTTAAACAATAAAAAAGGAGGGATGCTTATATGCATACCTCCTTTTTTAGAATACAAAGTAAATTTTATTTAATGAAGATCAACAGGTTAGCCGTTTATTTTTGTAAAACAGATAATCTGTAACACTACCAAAGTTAGGACTATTCTCTACTTGAGTCATACTTATAATCTTACCATCTTTATCTAAAAATGCTTTGTATTTATTTTTATTATTTTCAGGCTTAAATTGACAGAAGTCAAATCCATCATATTGAATACTATCTTCTATAGGGTTTTCATTTTTATAACCACTAAAATGAATTTGTTTGGCTTTTTCAAAAACTTCTTTTAAAAGAACAGAGTCTTTAAGACTAAAGTCAATTTCATGATGACGATAATCATATTTTGAATTATCATTTACCATTTTATAAAAAATATATTCATTCTTATTCTGGTTCATTTTTGCTTGATTTATTTTTGTGCATGAAGAAATTAATGCAATTAAAATAACTAACGAATTTCGCATAATTATATGTGTTTTATTTTTTAAATATGGCAGGATTTTCAGTTGACCCTCCAGTACCTTTCTTTTGATATAATATTGAAAACGGCTCTCCAGAAGCATTTAATTTAATATTTCCCAAATAATCTCCTTGCTTTAATTCTTCTTGGCCATTTTTATCAGATTTGATCCAACTATATCTCATTTTATCAGTTAATGGAAGTAGGTTCATCATTCTAACTCTATCGGTAAGATCTTGATTCATGAATATAACTCTTTCTGAATCTAAAACTTTAAAAAAAGTTGAAAATGCATTTACAAAATCTTTATCAGTACCAACACCACAAGCTGCAATAATTATATTAGCTTTTGTACTTGAATTATCCCTTATTACTTTTAAAGAATCCATAACACGGCCTTTTGCTGCATCAGTTACATGCCCCTTCATATAACCAATTATATCTTTAGCTAAAATACTATTTCCTCCTGGATTTCCATGTAAAAGTTGGGGGCCATTTCCAATGGGAACATGGCCAAAACCATGCGATCTAACTACTACATTTTCTAGTTTACCATATTTTTCTACATATTGTTTAACAAAATCGCCTACTTTACTGAAATCATCAATTACAATATAATCCCAATTTTCATTTATTTGTTTTGATAATTCATAATTTTGAGATTGGGGGGAAATCCATTTATTTTTGTTTTCGATAGGATCGCCCGAATACAAAATAACTAAATTTTTAGTGCCTGTTATTCTTTGTTCAAGTATTCCAGAGGTTTTATTAGTTGAGGTTTGGGTAGTGTTTTGCGGATTATTTTCTGTCGGACTTATATCTTCAATACAATCTAAATTATTGCTACTAGTTTCTTGTGTTGAATTAATGTTATCAGATGTTGAATTAGTATTTGCATTGTTTTCATTAGAAGGGGTAGGTTGAGTACTACCGGTTTCAGCTCCATCAAGATCGGTATGATTAATAGGTTTGTTGTCAGCATATGCATAAGGTGTCAAATTTGCATACTTCCCCGCCAGCGGATCCACGTTAATAAACCTGCATGTCCATGGGGAGTAATAGCGCATACCGTAGTAGTAGAGCCCACTCTCTTTGTCTTTTTCCTTGCCGCAGAAGCGGTAGCGTTTCTTTGCATATGAACCAAAAGAAGTTTCACCGAACGGATAATATTCTTCAAGTGATACGGTGGTACCATTGGTGTCCAGCTGCACACAGGAAGAACCAAGATGATCAGATAAATTGTACTTAATGGCAGGAGTGGAGTCTCCCAGATCAGCGCCAATGCGCTTGGTTGCACCACCCATGATGTGGATGATATTCTGTTCACCGCCGCTGCTGTATTGTCCGATCACCCATGTTCCTATCGTTAGATTTGGTATGCCATCAAAGCCGGTACTTTCCTTGGTATACTCAAAAGCTCCATCAATATAGGTGGTTGCGGTATATTTGCCGCCCTGCCTGCGGGTGATCTTCTTTACACGATTGCCAGATCCATCATACAGGTAATGCGTGTACTTGCTTGGCTCTGCGGTACCGGTCTGCACAAAGAAAGCACGTAAGCGATCTGCACAGTCATATTCCAGATGCCTTGCGGTGTCACCTTCAGAAAGCATATTACCATTTACATCATAAGCAAAATCATATACATTGCTGCCGATGGTAATTTTCTGCAACGCATTCTTAGTAAAACTGCCATAATCAAAACTGCGTGTAAAGCTTCCGCCGGTGGCGATATGCTGCAGCTCCTGTATATTACCGAGCTTGTCATAATCGTATTGCTGGGTATAGCCACGTGCCAGGCTTTCATCCTGCGGCCGGTACAGATCTTCCCACGGCGTAACAGCGGTAGCAGCAGTCTCACGTCCTGTTGCTGAAAGCAGACGGTACAGTGCATCGTATACAAAATCACGGCTCAACGAATCTGGTGTTGCTCCGTAGCCGCAGTCAGCAGTAGTATCGCTGAGATTGATAATATTACCCGATAGATCGTACTGGTAGCTGTAGTTTTGTTTCACCCCGCTGTTGGGTGTATAGGTGAGTCCGCTTTTTATATACTTTTCGCTTTTTAAACGCAGCAAACGGAAATTATCTTCGCGGTATAAAAAACGTGTCATGATGCCGTTTCCATAAGCAACTAGCAACTGCTGTCCTTTGGCATCGTAGGCAATGCGATCTACGTATGTGTCGCCATCCATTGCAACGCTGGTTAATGCACCACTGCGGTTATATGTTGGTGTAAGAACTTTTCGTTCTCCGTTTACATCCTCTGGATAGGTTACACTACGCACCCTGTTTAAGGCATCATACTCCATGGAGCTGACGTAGCTTCCTTCAAGGGTAACAGAAGCATCCCAGTTCACACGGTAACAGGAAACGTTCCAGCCGGCAGGCGGACCGCTGAATACGGCAAGAATCTCGGAGTCTGCAATGACTTCCCGTGTTTTCTCCATGGGGTTGCCCTTGAAGTCGTACATATTCATGGTTGTTAAACCGGCTTCATCGTATACCTGGTAAGGTTTGCCGAGCAGGTTGTAATCCTGCGGGTTCACAAGGCCCGCGGCATCACCGTAAATGGTCTTGCTGCGCAGCAGCACGGATTCACCGGTCTTATCCCGGCACCAGACTTTCATCGGCCTGCTTAAATTGTCGTAAGCGCTTAGTATCAGCGCGCCTTTGGCATCGCGCGCCTCGCTTGGCCGGTTCATGCAGTCAAGGAAAATATATTTGGTACCGCCATCGATGTGCGTGGTCTTCAGCGGACGGTTAGCCAGATCATATGTGTGATCAAACACGGTTCTGTTATACGGATCAACAACGGTAAGCTGGTTGCCTCTTATGTCGTAGGTATATTGCATCACGATCTCTTCCACGGCTCCGCTCTTAAAATTGCGGTCAATGGTCTTCACCGTTCTGCCCAGCGCGTCAATCACGCCGGATGAAGGGGTGTAGTGATGTCCTACGGGTACTGTCGTATCTCCTGGATGGGTAAGCTCTGCCAGGTCATTGGGATCATAGGTATAGCTTTCCCAGGGCGTGGGTGTAAATACATTGGGATTGTCCAGCGCCAGCGGAATACCGAAGAGTACACGCTGCTGGGTATTATCGGGGTTGATGGTTTTGATTACCTGTCCGCGCGGGTCATAAAACAGCTGTACTTTCTTGCTGCGCTTCAGCGCATCGGCCCCGGTGCCGGCAGCCAGCGGCGACTGGTAATCAAAGCCCTTGTCGTAATAGGATTCATAGGTCTCCACCACGCGCCCCTTGTTATCATAGACTTTCCAGCCGTTCACAGTTACGTTGAGTGTATCGCTGGTATTCTCCACACCCACAGCAGCGCCATCGGTACCGCTGCTCACAAGTCCGGAGCTGCCGAAGATGCTGTCTCCGAAGATTACTTCCTCGCACTGCGTGCGCGCCTGTATCATGCGTCCGAAGCCATCACTATACTGGACGGAGACAAGGGTATTGTTGTTGATGCCGTCCTG